>JBAVYO010000187.1:0-20156 GCA_049698855.1 Terriglobales bacterium | reverse complement strand
TCCTCGGCGCCGAATTCTGGCACGCCAAACACGGGCGCGCTGGGGACTCCACAAATGCGATTTGGGAAGATTGACGACCTGGTAAGCCGCGTCGCTGTGGCAGTGGACGCTGCGCGCAAGTTTCTCTTCTCACAGCAACATGAGCAAGGGTATTGGTGTGGAGAACTGGAAGCCGACACCACGTTGAATTCGGATTACATTCTGCTGCACACACTACTGGGGACGGGCAATCCGGAGCGTTTCGCGAAGGCCGCGCGGTACATTCTGAAATACCAGAACGCCGATGGGGCATGGAGTATTTTTCCGGGTGGCCCGTCGAATCTTAGCGCTTCGGTCAAATCATACTTTGGGTTGAAGCTGGCGGGATTTGACGCCGACGACCCGGCACTGGTGCGCGCCCGCAAAAAAATACTTGAGATGGGCGGAGTAACCGAGGTCAACACATTCACAAAGATCTATCTTTGTTTTTTTGGGCAGTACGATTATGACGCTGTGCCGGCGATTCCGCCGGAGATTGTATTGTTTCCGAACTGGTTCTGGTTCAATATCTACGAAATTTCTTCCTGGTCGCGGGCTATCCTGGTGCCGCTGTCGATTTGTTACGCGAAGAAGCCATTCAAGAAAATTCCCGACGAAGTGGGCGTGGAAGAGTTGTTTGTCGGTGGGCGCGACAAGTCGCGTATGCGTCTCCATTGGGCGAAGAAGCTGATTTCGTGGAGGAATTTCTTCCTGGTGCTGGACCGCGTGACGCATTGGTTTGAAGCTGTGCACATTCGTCCCTTGCGCTCGATTGCGCTGCGAAAGGCCGAGAAGTGGGTGCTGGAGCGGTTCGAGATGAGCGACGGCTTAGCCGGGATTTTTCCATCGATCATGAACTCGATAATCGCCATGCGCTGCCTTGGATATTCGCTGGACGATCCGCAGGTAATCCGGGCAATGGATGAGTTTGAAAAACTGGGGATTGAAGAAGGCGATACGTTCCGCATGCAGCCTTGCATGTCGCCGGTGTGGGATACGGCGTACGCGCTGTTTGCGCTGGGCGAAGCGGGGGTTCCGGCGACCGATCCGCGGCTGGTGAAGTGTGCGGACTGGATGCTGCAAAAACAGGTGCGGAAGCCTGGAGATTGGAAAGTAAAAAATCCGCAGGGAGAGCCGGGTGGTTGGTATTTCGAATTCAACAATGAGTTTTATCCGGATGTGGACGACAGTGCGATGGTGTGCCTGGGACTGAGCCGCGTGGAGCACCCCAATGGTCGGTATCAGCGGGAGTCGGTGCAGCGGGCGATTGACTGGATGTTGTCGATGCAGTGTAAGAACGGGGGCTGGGCTTCATTTGACAAAGATAACGACCGGATGGTGTTCCAGTATGTGCCGTTTGCCGATCACAACGCCATGCTCGACCCGGCGACGGTCGATATCACGGGGCGCATTCTTGAATGCCTGGCTACCTACGGTTTTGACAAGAACCATCCTGCGGTGAAGAAGGCGCTGAAGTTCCTTCGCGATGAACAGGAGCCGGACGGGAGTTGGTTCGGGCGCTGGGGCGTGAATTACATCTATGGGACAGCGCTGGTGCTGCGCGGGTTGGAAGCAGTCGGCGTCGATCGGAATGAACCGATGGTGCAGCAGGCGGCGGAGTGGCTGCGCATGATCCAGAACTCGGATGGGGGATGGGGAGAGACGGCGGGATCGTATGACGATCCGAATTTGCGCGGGCAGGGGGACAGCACGGCGTCGCAGACGGCATGGGCAATCATGGGACTGCTGGCGGCGGGCGATACGCGCAGCGAATGCGTGGCCCGCGGGGTCGCGTATTTGCTGAAGACGCAGAACAAAGATGGATCGTGGGACGAAGCGTTCTACACGGGGACTGGATTTCCGCGGGTGTTTTATCTGAAATACCATCTGTATCGGCAATATTTTCCGCTGATTGCGCTGACGGCGTATGCGAAGGTGATGGCGGAGAAGAATTAGTTCTCAGTTGTCAGTTCTCGGTTCTCAGTAAAACCAAGGGCGATAGTTACAGAGTAGCCTTCTTACTGACAGCTGAGAACTGAGAACTGAGAACTGGTTTTGAAGGTTTTTGTCACTGGCGCTACTGGATTCCTGGGCAGTCACGTGGCCCGCGCGTTAGCCGCGTCGGGAGCGGACTTGCGGCTGCTGGTGCGGGCTTCCAGCGATCTGAGGAATATTGCCGATCTGAATGCTGAACGCGTCGTCGGCGATTTGCGCGATCCGGCTTCGATAGAGAAGGCAGTTTCTGGTTGCGAAGTTGTATTTCACGTGGCGGCCGATTACCGGCTGTGGGTGCGCGATCCGCAGGAGATGTACCGGTCAAACGTGGAAGGCACTCGAAGCCTGCTGAAGGCGGCACGGAAGCAAGGTGTTCGGCGCGTGGTGTACACGTCGAGTGTCGCCACGATGGGATTTGGGTCCAATCACGCTGCCGAGCGGGGCTCGGCTTGGACGGGCGAGGGTCCCCGTTCCCATGCGAGCACGGTAGCGGATGAAGACAGCCCGGTGTCGTTGGGCGACATGATTGGACATTATAAGCGGTCGAAGTTCATGGCGGAGCAGGTGGCCTTCGAGGCGGCGCGGGCGGGTCAGGATGTAGTGATAGTGAATCCGACGACGCCAGTTGGAGAGCGCGATGTGAAGCCGACGCCGACCGGGCGGATCGTGCTGGATTTTCTAAAGCGAAAATTTCCGGCCTACGTGGAGACAGGGCTGAACCTGGTGGATGCTACAGAGTGTGCTCGTGGGCATATCCAGGCGCTTGAGAATGGTAAGCCGGGTGAGCGCTACATTCTGGGCGGCGAGAATCTGACGTTGAAGCAGATTCTGGATCGGTTGGCGGCAATCTCGGGACTGAAGTCGCCGACCGTGAAACTGCCCTATTTTTTTGCGTTCGCAACCGGTGTGGTGGACGAGATGGTGACGGGCCGGCTGCTGGGACGCGAGCCGCGGGCGACGATCGATGCGGTGCGCATGGGACGCAAGATGATGTTCGTCAGCTCGGCGAAGGCAGAGCGGGAGTTGGGCTGGCGGACGATCCCGGTAGATGCGGCGCTGCGCAGGTCTGTGGAGTGGTTTCGGGCGAATGGCTATGTTTAAGGTTTCTATGGTGGACAGGAAAGGCGCAAACCACAGAGTACACGGGGGAGCACAGAGGATCTCAAAATCATGATTGGAGATTCCCTGGGGACGGTCGGGGAAGTCGGGCGCGATCAAGTTCACAGAGTTCGGGTTGCGATCATCGCGGCCATGGAAAGGGAAGTCGCACCGCTGGTTCGGGGATGGACGGCTCGTGAGATTGAACATAGCGGACGGCGGTATCGGATCTTTGAAAACCGTGGCCTGAAATCTGGCGATGCGGTTTTGATCTGCGCTGGGATTGGGGCGGAGGCGGCACGGCGGGCGGCAGAAGCGGTGATTCAGGAAGTTCGGCCGGCGCGAGTTGTCTCGGTTGGTTTTGCCGGCGCTTTGAGTTCGGAAAACAAGATTGCGGATGTGATAGAGCCGCGGGTCGTAGTGAATGCGCTGGATGGGTCGCGGACGGATACGGGATCGGGGCAGGGAACGCTGGTGAGCTACGCGGCCGTAGCGGATAGGGAACAGAAGGTGCGTTTGGCACGTGCCTACACAGCGGACGCTGTGGATATGGAAGCGGCGGCGGTGGCGCAGGCGGCGCAGGCGCACGAGATTGAGTTTGCGGCGCTGAAAGCGATCTCAGACGGGATGGATTTTGCGATGCCTCCGACGGAGAGATTTGTTTCGAGTGCCGGGGAGTTTCGGACGGTTGGCTTTGCGTTGCATGTTGCGGTGCGGCCTTGGCTTTGGAAGAGTACGATTGCTTTGGCTCGGAATAGCTCGCGTGCTAGCCGGGCGCTGAGTGCATCTATTAGAGGGTATTGCAAGCGCGAGATTGGCGTTCAGGTTTGAGCGAGTTCGTGGTCGAGAATGGGTTGTGGTCGCCCAGGTTAGCGCCCAAAAGATGGGCGCCAACCGTTCGACGAGCTCAAGCAGGCCCTGGGCACCGGCGGTACTGCACGCTTAGCTTCGCGCTGACCATTCACTGGAGAAGTCAAAGATCTTTATGGCAACATTTCGGCCAGTAGATATTGAAAACGGCGTTGGGCGAATTCCTTCCACGATGAGCGCTGCCGTTTATCGTGGCGTCAACGACGTGCGTCTGGAAGAAGTCCCTGTGCCTGAGATTGGGCACGGCGAGATTCTGGTGAGGGTGCATACTTGCGGAATCTGCGGGACCGATCTGAAGAAAATTGCTCTCGGGTCGCATTCGGCGCCGCGCATTTTTGGGCATGAGACTTCTGGCGTAGTGGCCAGGGTTGGCTCAGGCGTGCGGAAGTTCGAGGCCGGCGACAGGGTGATGGTGTTCCATCACATTCCTTGCCGCGAATGCTACTACTGTCTTCATAAGACGTTTGCGCAGTGCGCGACGTATAAGAAGGTCGGCTGCACAGCCGGATTCGAACCCTCCGGAGGTGGATTTTCGCAATATGTTCGCGTTATGGACTGGATCGTGGAAAAGGGAACGGTTCGGATTCCGGATGGAATTTCGTTTGAACAGGCGTGCTTTGTGGAGCCGGTGAATACTTGCCTGAAAGGGATTGAGACGCTGCGGCTTGAGCCGGGCGAGACGGTGTTGGTGATGGGGCAGGGACCGATCGGGCTTATTCTGGGTGTTCTGGCGAAGCGTGCGGGCGCACGAGTGATTACTTCCGATTTGTATCCTGCGAGGCTTACAATAGCTAATAGCTTCGGCTTGAATTTGACCATTGATGCCTCGAAGGAAGATGCGAGGCAAGTGGTACGTGGAATGACGGATGGGCGTGGCGCTGACGCTGTGATTCTGGCGGTCGGCGGCAGCAGTCTGATTCAGCCGGCGATGGAAGCGACGCGTCCGGGAGGACGCGTTTTACTGTTTGCGCAAACGGCGCGCGGAGAAGCCAAAATCGATCCCGCGGCGGTATGCGTCGATGAAAAGGCATTGCTCGGTTCTTACAGTGCGTCGGTCGATTTGCAAGATGAGTCGGTACGGTTTGTGATGAACCACGAAATGGACCTGGAACGGCTGATCAGCCATCGTTTTCCGCTAGAGCGCTGTGTGGAGGCGCTCGCGCTGGCTGCTCATCCTCAGCCGGACTCAATGAAAATAGCGATCCAGCCAGGCGTGCACGGGAAGGACAACTAACTGTGAATGGCAAGATGACGGCTGCCGTTCTTTACGGCAAAGAAGATATCAAGATTGAAAGGGTGCCGATCCCGCGCGTGGGCGACGGCGAAGTGCTGGTGAAGGTGCACGTGGCGCTGACCTGCGGCACGGATTTGAAGGTGTATCAGCGGGGTTACCACGCGCGCATGATTGTGCCTCCAGCGCTGTTTGGGCACGAACTGGCCGGAACGATCGAGCATGTAGGCGAGGGTGTCCGCGGATTCAAGAAGGGAATGCGCGTGGTGGCGCTGAATTCGGCTCCTTGCGGAATGTGCTTCTACTGCTCGAAGCACCAGGGGAATCTGTGCGAGGACCTGTTGTTCAATAATGGGGCGTACGCGGAGTATATCCGGGTTCCGAAGCGGATTGTCGACACGAATATGCTGGTGGTGCCTCCGCATGTGAGTTTTGAAGACGCCGCGATGACGGAGCCGCTGGCCTGCGTTTTGCGCGGGCTGCATGAGACGGGCGTTGAAATCGGCGACACGGTGACCGTGCTCGGCGGTGGTCCGATTGGGCTGATGTTTGTACAGGTGGCGAAGGCGATTGGCTGCAATGTGATTGCGGTGGTGAAGCGCGATTCTCAGGTTGCGCTGGCGCGCAGGAAGGGCGCTCATGAGGTTGTGCAGATCACCGAAGTGAAAGATCCCGTTGAGGCCGTGCGGCAGTTGAGTACGGAACGGCGCGGATCGGATGTGGTGATTGAGGCCGTGGGCCGGCCGGAAGCCTGGGAGTGGGCCGTGCAGATGGTGCGCAAGGGCGGCACCGTAAACTTCTTCGGCGGCTGCGCCGCAGGGACCAAAGTGCAGTTGGATACGAATCGGCTGCATTATTCCGAGATTACATTGAAGGCGACGTTCCATCACACTCCGGAGACGGTGCGGCGGGCGTTTGGCTTGATTACCGAGAAGAAAGTGCGCGGGACGGACTACATTACCGGGGAAGCGCCGCTCTCGCGGCTGCACGATGTGCTGCGGCACATGCTGAACCGGAACGGCGACATCAAGACGGCGATTATTCCGGGGCACTGACAGGTTCACTGAGAAGGACACAGGGAACGCGAAGGAGACGCTTCAGTATTCAACGTTCGGTTTTTCCTTCGTCCGTCCTTCGTGTCCTTTATGGTCAGCAATACAGAAAATGACAAAGGCATGACAATAATTGCGACGAGCGACCACGAGACCAAGGCGGCTGGGCCGGATGGATGGGCTCGGCTGCCGGTGGAGTATGCGATTCCATCGGTGGCGCCATCGCTCGCTGAGGCGGAGGAGTATTGCCGTCGTCTGGCGCGGTCGCATTACGAGAATTTCTCGGTGGCGTCGTGGTTTCTCCCCTCGCATCTGCGGCAGCATTTCTTCAATGTTTACGCGTATTGCAGAATCTCGGACGATCTGGGCGACGAGGTGGGCGATCCCGCCGCTTCTTTGCGGCTGTTGGATGACTGGCAAGTAGAGCTAGAGGCCTGTTATGCGGGTGCGCCGCGCCATCCTGTGTTCGTGGCCCTGCGGGGGACGGTTCGGGAGTTTGACATCCCTCAGCACGAGTTCGCGAATTTGTTGACTGCATTCCGGCAGGATCAGACGACAACGCGGTACGAAACGTTCGGCGATCTGCTTGGCTATTGCAAGAATTCGGCGAACCCGGTGGGGCATCTTGTGCTGTATTTGTGCGGTTATCGCGATGCCGAGCGGCAATTGCTTTCGGACTACACCTGCACGGCGTTACAGTTGGCGAATTTCTGGCAGGACGTTGGTGTGGACTATGCGAAGGAACGGATCTATTTGCCTCTGGAGGATCTGCAGCGGTTTGGCGTACGGGAAGATGACATTCGCAATTTGAAAAACACCTCAGCCTTCCGCGAGATGATGCGCTTCGAAGTAGGGCGCGCTCGGGAGTGGTTCGCACAGGGGCTTCCTTTAGTTGGGAAAGTCAGTCGCAAGCTGTCGATGGATATTGAGTTATTCAGCCGTGGTGGAGTGGAAATTCTGAACGCGATCGAGCGCCAGGGATATGCGGTTCTGGGATGTAGGCCGGCAATTTCCAAGGTGCGCAAGCTGGCGCTGGTGGCACGGGCGGCTCTCGGTTCCATCACGCCAGGAACGGGCGCCGGGAAGCCACGATGAGTACGGCAGTGGGGAATGCACCGATGCAGTTCTCGCCGACTCGGTCGCAGCTTAAGGTTGCCTATTCGGTGTGCCGGAGTATTGCCCGGTCGGCGGCCAAGAATTTCTATTACGGATTTGCGGTGCTTCCGCTGCGCAAACGAAACGCGTTGACTGCGGTGTATGCGTTTATGCGGCGATGCGACGACATCGCCGACGACACGACGCTGCGAGTGGAAGATCGGCAGAGCAAGCTGACGGATTGGCTGGACAAAGTTCATCGCGCTCTTGCCGGCCAGCCAACCGACGACCCCGTGCTTTTGGCGCTAACGGACGCGCAGCGCCGATATCAGATTCCCATCGGGCTTCTAGATCAGCTGGCCTTCGGCACGGAAGCCGATCTGGATGTGCCGTCGGCCGCGGCCGGAGCGCCGTTGATGGCGCGCTACAAAACATTTGAGGATCTCCGCAAGTATTGTTACGGCGTTGCGTCGGTGGTGGGGTTGGTGTGCATTCGCATCTTCGGATATCGCGATCCGGCGGCGGAAGCGTTGGCGGAGCGGTGTGGCCTGGCGTTTCAGCTTACGAATATTATTCGCGACGTGAAGGAAGACGCGGAGATGGGCAGAGTGTATCTGCCGGAAGAAGACTTATTGCAGTTCGGGCTTCAAGCTGGTGATTTGGCCGCGCCGGAGCTTACGAGGATTCGTCCGTTGCTGGCGTTTGAGGCTGACCGGGCGCGCGAGTTTTACCGGTCGGGAGAAGAGTTGATTCCGCTGGTAAGCGAGGACAGTCAGCCTGGGCTGTGGGTGCTGGTTACAATTTATCGGCGGCTGCTCGAAAAGATTGCGGCGAACGATTACGATGTTTTTTCTCAGCGCGTGCGGTTGAGCGTACCGGAAAAAGTCAGCGTTCTGACGAAAGGAATTGTGAAACGCCTGTTGTGATGCCGCGGGGACGCTCCTCCTACGCCAGAAAAGGCGCGTCGGATGGACGGCGTAGGCGGCTGTTCCTACGTGGGGCTTCTACTTGAGCAGGGCGGCTCTCCTGTACGATTTTCCTGATGCGACAACAGACAATTGCGATTGCTGGAGGTGGGCTGGCCGGACTGGCCGCTGGGTGTGCGCTTGCCGACGCAGGCTTCCGCGTGACCTTGTTTGAGCGGCGTCCTTATCTGGGTGGGCGCGCTTCTTCCTATCAGCATCCGGGCACGGGCGAAATTGTGGACAACTGCCAGCATGTGCTGCTGGGCTGCTGTACGAACCTGATCGATTTTTACCGGCGGACTGGAGTTGAAAAGAAGATCAAGTGGTATGACCGGCTGACGTTTCTTGAACCCGGCGGCCGTGCGTCGGTGATTGGGCCCTCGGCGTTGCCGGCTCCGCTGCACACGGCGCCTTCGTTCCTTCGCGCTTCGTGCCTTTCTTTCTCGGACAAGATTTCGATCAGCCGCGCGATGATGGCGCTCGCTCCGGCTGTGCCAGAGGATCGAGGCAAGTCGTTTCTCGACTGGTTACGGCGGCATGGGCAAACCGGACAGGCGATTGAGCGTTTCTGGAAGACGATCCTGGTCAGCGCGCTGAATGAAGATCTGGACAAGGTTTCGGTGCCATATGCGGCGCAAGTGGTGCGCGAGTCGTTTCTGAAATCGGCTGCGGCCGGGCGAATGGGACTTCCTACGGTTCCGCTGACGGAGCTATATAACGCGGCTGGCGATTACATTCGCGCACGCGGCGGCGAGATTGAGTTGCGTGCAGGAGTGGAATCGTTTCGTGGAGTGGACGACGGCGTCAGTGTGGTGACGAACGGGGCGGAGCAACAGTTTGATTATCTGGTGATGGCGGTGCCGTTTGACGTGGCCGCGCGGATGCTGCCCGATAACGCGGATGCGGCGGATTTGACCGCGGCGCTGGGCGAGTTCACAACTTCGCCGATCACCGGGATTCATCTGTGGTTCGATCGCGAAATCTCGGAACTGGATCATGCCGTTTTGCTGGACAGGACGATTCAGTGGATGTTCCATAAGTCGCGAATCATCGAATCGCGGATCATTGAATCGAGAATCAGGGAGTCTCGCAATCGCGAGGCTCAGAGTCAGGAAGACAACGAGAAGCGAACTGGCAGTTATGTTGAGCTGGTAGTGAGTTGCTCGCGCGGTCTGATTAAGAAATCAAAAGAAGAGATCGTGGAGCTGGCAGTCCGCGAACTGAGGGAATTCTTCCCTCGAGCGTGGGAGGCCACGCTGGTGAAATCCACCGTCATCAAGGAAGTGCATGCGACGTATTCGCCGGTGCCCGGGATTGACCGGATCAGGCCGAAGCCCGAGACGAGTTGGCCGCGCGTGTTTCTTGCGGGCGACTACGTGGCTACGGGCTGGCCGGCGACGATGGAAGGAGCGGTTCGCAGCGGATATCTGGCAGCGGAAGCCCTGGCTGGGGCGTCCGGACATTCCGATCGAGATCGGCAAGGTCGATTCGTGGTCCCCGACCTGGGTTCGGCAGGGTTGATGAAGTTGTTCGGGTAAGGCGGACGGGGGGCTGTGACAACGGGTTTGTTGGGGTGGCGCGGTTCGGCCGGTTACTTCAGTTTTGAGCTGATGATTACTGCTGGCGAGATTTGGGGACACTCTAAAGATTTAGCTCTGTAATTACGATGGTATATCCGTGACGAATCTCGATCCCAAGGGCGAAGAACGCCGCCGGAGCCCGCGCTTTAACTGCGGCGGTTGCGCGACGATCAATCGCGTGCCCTTTGATGGGACATCTATATCGGCAACCCTGCGCAATGTGAGCGTTGGCGGAGTCTGCCTGGACATGGCGAAGCCGGTCGACCCGGGTGTGCGGACGGAACTTGTGCTGCGCGTGAATGCGACATCGTTTCGCGCCGCGGCGCTGGTCAAGGAGCAAAGGGATCTCTCCAGTACCAGCCTGGAGTTTGTGCAAATCAGCGCGGGCGGCAAGGATGTGCTGGAGGATCTGCTGGAGCGGCTGGCGAAGTTGCAGGCGCTGAACCGGAAACTGCGGTCGTCGCGAATCGACGAAGACACTCGGCGCATGCTGACGGAGAAGAAGAAATTTGAGGTTTTGAAGATTGGGAGCGGTTCACGGTTGATCGGCAGCATGATCGATCAGGAGATGGAAACGCCGGTCTTGGCGGGGAACACGCCGATTGAATCCGAGCACGAGATGGTTGAGACGCAACCTGAAATGATCGAGATTGACCTGTTTTGCTAAAGCCTGCCTGCGGAGATTGCCGGGGGTGAGCAGATTGTTCTAGAGGGCCATCAGCGCCACGCCAGCGCCTACCAGTAAGGTCGCGATCCAGCGGCGACGGCCTACGCGTTCATGCAGAAAAATTCTTGCGGCGATAGCATTCGCTACGAATGTGAGCGACGCTGAGGCTGGGACAACCAGACTCAGATTTCCCCACGACAGTCCGAACAGCAGGCTGTAGAACGCAACGGCCATGGCGGCTACGCCCAGAAAAAAAGTAGGTGTTGCAAGAATTCGTGCGACGACCGCGAACATGCCTTTTGTCTTCCAGATTTCACCAACATCGCCAACGCGCTTCATGGAGAAGGCGAGGAGGACGTCGCCGGTGGTAGCGGCTAGGGTGATCAAGGCGATGGCGGTCCATGCGTAAAGGCCGTTCACGGCTGGACCTCCTGTTCGCGCGAAGCGTGCCTCTGCGGGGCATTGCGCTCAAAATCATCTGCCGGTGAGGCTGGGTGGCTGGATGTCACCGCGGGGCCAGCTGCGACGAAGCCAACTCCAGCGGCGATGAGAGCGATGCCGAGCCAGCGCGTTGGGGAAATCTGCTCGTGAAACCGAACCTGCGCGATCACGGCTACAAGAACGTAGCTCAGAGAAGTGGCGGGCAGAACGTAGGTGAGATCGGCCCAGGACAGCGCTGACATGTACGAGGCAAAGAAGGCGAGCAGAAGAAGTATTCCGACGCTGACCCAAGGATTGAGAATGGCGAGGAGCAGACCCGAGAAGTCATGCAGTGAGATGCCGCCGATTTGCTTCATTCCGCGAGCCAGCAAGGAATCGCCGAGCGTGCTGAAGACGGTAACGCCGGCGAGCACGAGATATTTGCGGGTGGTCACTGGAATTATTGAGACATTGGGTTATTGAGACATTGAACCATTTAGACATTGAATCATTTAAAACCAAATTATTGAGACATTGACTCGTTAAGAGGCTCTTTGGTCTTTTTTGAATGCCTCAATGTCTTAATGATTCAACGCCTCACTGATTCAATGTCGCAATGCCTTTCTAGGCTTTGGCTGGTTCTGGCGCCGGGGCTTCGTCCTTGCGGTTGTCCTTGACCCACTTGTGTCGCTGGGCGCGCAGTTTCAGGAACGTGCGTGCTTCTTTGTACAGACGCTTGCGTTCTGAACTGTTGAATATGGCTTTTCTCAGAATGCGGTAAGCGGCCTTGGGACGGAAATAATACTCGTCATAGAAATGATGAACGGCCTCGAGGACTTCAGTGGCCGGAAGCCCGGGATATTCAATCTGCACCATCTGGTGGCCGGCATCGTCGACCATTTTGGTTTCGGCAGTCATGAAGCCATTCTTGACGGCGTATTCATGCAACTCGGTTCCGGGATAGGCGTGCGCAACGGATACCTGGATGGTCTCGACATCCAGTTCCTTGGCGAAATTGATTGTGTTCTTGATTGTCTCGCGCGTTTCGCCGGGCAGGCCGAGAATGAAGTCGCCGTGCACGACCAGGCCGAGTTTGTGGCAGTCCTTGGTGAACTGGCGTGCGCGCTCAATGGTGGCGCCCTTCTTGATGTTTTTGAGAATCTGCTGGTCTCCCGATTCGTAGCCGACGATGAGCAGACGGCAACCGGCCTCTTTCATGGCCTTGAGGGTTTCGAAATCGGTAGTGACGCGCGAGGTGCAGGACCATGTCAGGCCCAGCGGTTTGAGCTTCGCGCACAATTCAACGGTGCGCGCTTTCTGGATATTGAAAGTATCGTCGTCGAAAAAGAATTCCTTGACGTAGGGCCAGTATTCCTTGGCCTTGGCCATTTCGCGGGCTACATCGTCGGTGGAACGCTTGCGCCAGGGATGACCGCTGAGCGTTTGCGGCCAGAGGCAGAAGGTGCACTGGGCGGGGCATCCGCGAGTGGTGTAAAGCGAGACGAACGGATGCAGCAGGAACGGAACGTTGTAGCGGCGGACATCGAGGTCGCGGCGATAGATGTCGGTGACGTGCGGAAGCGCGTCGAGATTCTCGATGGTGGGCCGGTCGGGATTGTGCACGACCTGTCCGTTCTTGCGATAGGAAATGCCGAGAATTTCTTCGAGCGGCTTTCCTTGCGCGTACTCGACAATCGAATAATCGAATTCCTTGCGGCAGATGACGTCGATAACCTTCGCTTCATTCAAAGACTTATCGGGCAGCACGCTGACGTGCGGGCCAACGAAGGCGATCTTAATCTTCGGATTAGCGTCTTTGATCGCGTTGGCGATAGTGACGTCGCCCTTGAATCCCGGTGTGCTGGTGAACAGGACGAGAAGTTCGTAATCCTGAGCAATGCGGATGGTCTCTTCCGCGGTCACGTGATGTGGCGGGGCGTCGAGCAGACGTGCGCCTTCAAGCATGCCGGCCGGATAGGCGAGCCAAACGGGGTACCAATAGGACTCGATTTCGCGGGTAGCGGGCCAACGGGAGCCTGCACCTCCGTCGAAATTCTCAAAGGAGGGCGGATTCAGAAACAGTGTCTTTAATGGCATATTGGCGTTCTTTCTATTTTAGCATTGCGCAGTGATTGGACACCCCTCGGCTAGCTACCATTCGGGTACGCGGCCGATTCGCTGGAAGGCGCGGAACTCCTTTTAGAATCATGCCTTAGCTCAGTATGATGCGCAAACCTGGAGCGGCGAACGTCGCTATTCCTGCATTGAGTCGCGAGAATTGGGACCGGCTGGCGTGGGGCCTTATGCTCCGGGAATCGATTAGTCACGATCCCACCCCATGCTGCAGAGAGGGCGGCAAGGATTAGGCAGCCACTGCAGTACTCAGACGGCATCGATCAGGGTAGCGGGGCATCCCAAGTTCATTTAGTGGAACTCGGAGGCAGCGCCCATTTCTCCAACTCTCCGGTGGCGCGGAGCAGGTTCATGCGGGCCCGCTGGTATTCAAAGTCGGCGTCCTGAAAGAACAAATAGCGCTCGTTGGCTTGCACCTCGGCGTCAGCCAGTTCGTGTAGCGTGGCAATCTTGGCTTCGATTCGCGTGCGCGCCGCTTCCAGGCTCGACTGGGCCAGATCGTATTCCAGTTTTGCTACGTCGCGGGCGGCTTCGAGCTGCTCGGCGGCGCGTTCGAGTTTCAGAGTTTCCTCGGAGACTTTGTTGCGCGTGGCTTCGACCTGTTTTTTCGACTTTAACGCATCGAGATCGGCCACGTGCGCCTTTGCGAGTTGCGATATGTTGAAGATTGGTACGCGTATGGCTACCCCGACCGTGATGTTATTCGACTGAAACGCCCGGTAGAACTCGCTGTAATTGTTGAAGGTGGAAAGTCGCGCATACTGGCCTGAGAAATCGAGGGAAGGCAGTAATGCGCGATGCTCAGCCGATGCCCTCATCGACTCCGCCAATGCGTGCTGCTCGGCGATTTTAACTGGCAGGCTCGAAGCCGCGGCCTTTTCCGGAGAATCGTCTGCTTCGGCAGGCGGAGGCGGCAATGCGGGAATGCTGGTTGGATCGACTTCAATGGCGGCGGGCGGCAAGCCTGTCAGATCGGAGAGATGGCGGAGGAGGACGTCGGCGGAGCCGCGCGCCTCCGCGCGATGAAGGCGAACCCGGGCTGCAACCAGCTTAGCTTTATTTAGGTCGACGGCGCTGTCAATGCCCTCCTGCACTCGCTCGGTCACGGCGCGCTCCAATTGCTGGACCTGGACTTCATCCTGCTGCAACCGGTCGAGCCGCGCTTGCCACTTTGCCAATTCAGCGTAGGTAATGGCGACATCCTGGATGAGGGCGTTGCGCTGATCTTTTTCGTCGAGCTTGGCGGCACGGGTTTCGGCTTTTGCCGCGCCCAGATACTTGTCCTGCGCCAGGTTGAAGAGTGGGCTTTGCGCGACAATCGTCGCCAGGGCGGGGGCGGACCCTTCAATCGCCAGCGGGAATCCGTAGGAATAGCCAAGACCGGAACCGGCGTAGAGTTGCGGGATGCGGTTGTCGCGAAGCTCGTGGTAGGAAGCGATAGCCCGCTGGACATCCACGTGAGCAATCGCCGAATTCGTGCTGTGCGCCAGAGCAAGCCGGATGGCGCGCTCGATCGGCAAGGGTTCTGCCGAAGCAGACGTCACGAAGTTCGTTAGGGCGAAATTCATCAGGGCGAACAATGCGAGCAAACGCGTGAAGCGCCAAGAAGGCGGCAATCGGAGTTTCATCTCATCCTCTTCTGTCGTTGTCTCATCGATCTGTGTCTTGTCGATCCATGCACGCCACTGGTTCCGGCGGCGAGGCCGTACTCAGAGCAATCGATCCTCTCGCTATCTGGTGGTGGCATGACTAGAGATTGTAGTGCGCGGAAAGGAAATCTCAGAGAGAGTCTAGAGCGCGTTTCACAAATGTCTTCCGGGTTGAAGTGCAGTCCCTCAACCCGATTCATGAAACACACTCTAGTGAGCGATTCGGGTGAGCGCCTGCTGAGCCTGCCCGAATTGAGGCGCCAGGGAGAGAGAATCCTTGTATTCGCGCGCGGCTTCCACCCGGTCCCCTTGCTTTTCAAACAGCGTGCCGAGAAGGAAGTGGGCTTTGAACGCGGGCGCTTCCTCAACCGTACCGGAAGCGAGATAACGGCGAAGCATCCGGATCGCAAGCGTGGGATTGCGCCCTACGCGAAAGAGGTTTTGGGCGATATCGACGAGAACGTCCGGCTTGGACATGGGCGCCTGGCTGGTGCGGACGAGGGTCTGCTCCATCTCGTCATAACGCTTTTGATGACGGAAGAAAAGCGCGAGGTTTAGCCATGCTTCGGAATCGCCATTGCTGACCTCAATCATGCTGTGGTACTCGCGTTCGGCAGTGGCGTTATCATGATTTTTTTCGGCGATGCGGCCATAGACCCAATGTTCGCGGGCGGGATCGGTTGTGCCAATGATCGTGGCCTGGGCACGAGCTTTGTCCAGACCGCCACCAACAATGCCGGGCGCCTCAAGGTAAAACTCCGCGAGATCGACACGGGAGTCGACATCCCTGGGATTGAGTTCGACGGCGCGCTCGAGTTCCTCACGCGTCTTGATGGCGAGGCTGGCGGCTGTAAGTAACCCGGCTCGGGAAGCTTTCTCCCCATACACATGGCCGAGCCAACGGTGATAGCGGCCGTTGCCCGGATCAAGCGCGATTGCTTTTTTACAGGAAGATTCGGCGCGATCAAAATCCTCAAGCTCGAAATAGGCTCGGCAGAGAAGATTGGAAGACTCGGCGTCGGAGGGCGCCGTAGACAGACGCCCATTGAGCGCAGTGATGGCATCATCGATGCGGCCGGCGGCGAGCATTTCGCGGGGAGAGTCGGCAAAGCTGGGGATTGTAACCGCCAGCAAGAATGAGAAAAAGAGCCCGATACTAAAAAAACGATTGATCATCTTAGAATTTGACCTGCATTCCGTCGCCCAAGGGCTTGCCGTTGATCGATCCGATCGCGACCAGATCGTTCGCGGACAAGCCGCGCGTGATTTCCACCTCGGTGAGATTGGAAAGCGCGGTTTCAACGTCGCGACGCTTAAGCTCGTGACCGACAATCTGCAGCACGTAGGGCTTGGAATCATCATTGCGAATCGCTTCGCGTGGCACGACAAGTACGTTGTCGTGTTCGGCCGCAACGATGGTCACGCCGACGTTGACGTTCGGCAAAAGCTGAAAGTCCTTATTATCGACAATGCTGGTCGTCTCTCCAACATTACGAGAGCCGTTCGGCATTACCGTCGATGGAATCGTAGTTACCTTGGTTTGCCAAACGCGAGCAGGAGAGCCATCCCACGTGATCTCGATCGGGTCGCCGATGGCGAGACGGGCAATGTCGGGTTCGTCCACGAAAGCACGGAGTCGAACTTTGCGGAGATCCGCAACTTGAAGCAGCAATGCTCCTGCGGAAACAAAGTTGCCCCGCCGAATCGGCATGGAGTACACGACGCCGTCAAATGGCGCACGCACGCTGGCTTTGGTGAGATTTTCCTCGGCCTCGGCGTAGGAGGCCTTTGCCTGATCGCGTTGCGCCTCGACTCGAGCCATGTCCGTATTGGAATATCGCTCGGATTTTCTCTGCTCCAGGAATTCCAGCTGCGCCTTGGCATGTGTGAGCGCGTTTTGCGCTTCCTGGACTTCGCCGGTGGACGCGGCACCCTCGGCTTCGAGGCGGTTCAGGGCGTCGAAATTACGTTGCGCGGTATCGCGGTCGGCCTTAGCTTTTACTAGTTGGGGCTCGAAGGCGAGGATTTCTTCGTGCGTGCCTCCATGTTCGGCGGCGGCGAGATCGGCTTGAGCGGCCTTCAGTTGGGCCAAAGCGCGGGCGGCCTGCACTCGCAGGTCGGCATCGTCGAGGACCAACAGCAGTTGGCCTTTTTTGACAACGGCGCCCTCCGCGACAAGAATGCGTTTCACAGTGGTGGAGTTAGGCGCGTGGGCCTCAAAATTGTTGACGGTCTCAATCTTGCCGTTGGTTGAGATCACGCTGCGAACGGAGCGTTGCCTAGCTTGGGCAGTGCGCACTTCGACCGGATCGCTGCGGCGCGACACCAACGCCGCCAAGATGGCAACGACCGCCAAAACCAGCGCAGGCACGATCCACCCGCGCCGTTTCTGGCGCCGGGGGCTATTTGTATTCAATGGCATACGGAGATAACGTAAGCTTAAATGTACCACTCAAGGGCCACCGGGAGGCGGCGGAATTGTACATATGCTTATCTGATTTGATGCGGAGGGTGCGGAGTTCGCGTCAGATAAAACGTGAGAATTTTGCGGCGCGGAATGCTGGGTCGGTACAATGAGCTGCGAAATAGTGTTGCGAAGTGTTTGTTTCGCGAAACAATGCGCTGCACCGTGAGGACCCATGCCGAAATCGCGCCGCTACACCGACGAGCACGCCAGTGCTGGACTTGACTACAACTTTCCTGAGATTGAAACTTGGCCGAACCAGTTTCCGGGGTATGAGATTGTAGTGGACGACCCGGAGTTTACGTCTGTCTGCCCGAAGACGGGCTTGCCGGATTTTGGGACGATTGTGATTCGCTACATGCCGGATCGTCACTGCCTGGAGTTGAAGTCGCTGAAAGAGTATTTGCAGTCGTACCGCAACCTTGGCATTTTTCAGGAGAATATCGTCAATCAGGTGCTGGAAGACGTGGTGCGATGGGCCAAGCCGGTGTGGGCGGAAGTGAAAGGCGATTTTCGTCCGCGGGGCGGGCTTTCGACGGTGGTGGTGGCGAAGTGGCCGCGAGGGAATCGAGGTCGGAGGCGAGAGGTCAGATTGCAGAGGTGAAGGACTCGAACGCTTCCACGTCTGCAATCCGACTTCTTACTTCTGCAATCTCCTGCGTGCTATATTCGCTCGACCCGTGGCCTCGACGAAACTCTATCCCCGCACCGCGCTGATCGTGCTCACCGCGCTGAATCTGCTCAACTATGCGGACCGCAATGTGCTGTTTGCGGTGCAACCGCTGGTGCAGGATGAGTTCCATCTGAGCAAGGCGCAGATCGGATATTTGACGAGCGCTTTTCTCGGTTTCTACATGATCGCGGCCCCGTTCGTTGGGCCGCTGGCTGACCGCTATTCGCGCAAGCTGATCATCTCGTTGGGTGCGATTTTTTGGAGCGGACTTACGCTTCTCACGGCGGTTACTCACACTTACACCGAGTTGCTGATTCGGCACACTCTGGTCGGGATCGGGGAGGCGACGTTTGTCACCATTGCGCCAACGTTTGTGGCAGATCTTTTTGCGGAGCAGAAACGCGGCCGGATCCTGGGCGTGTTTTACCTGGCGATTCCTGTCGGCTCGGCGGCCGGTTATCTTTTGGGCGGCAATCTAGCGCCGCACTACGGATGGCGTTTCCCGTTCTACATCGCGGCGGCGCCGGGCTTCCTGCTGGCACTCGCCGTGTTGTTTTTGAAGGAGCCCGAGCGCGGGCAGTTTGACTCGCTCAAAGAAACTCCGGAGCGGGGCACGGTTCTAGGCCTGGTGCGCAACCCGGCGTTCTTGACCGCGACCCTGGGCATGGCTTTCATGACGTATTCGCTGGGCGGAATTCAGGTATGGATGCCGCAATTTCTGTACAGCGAACGGCATTACTCGCTTGCGGCTGCGAACTTTACTTTTGGCATCATCATTGTGATCGATGGAATCGTCGCCTCGCTCGCCGGTGGATGGCTGGGCGATTATCTGCTGCCTCGCATGAAGAGTGCTTATTATCTGGTTTCAGCGGTGAGCCTTGCTCTGGGCGTGCCGGTGATGATTGTTGCGCTGTTTGCGCAGGGAAAGGCTATGGTGCCGGCGATCGCCGTGGCCGCGTTCCTGCTGTTGCTCAATACCTCACCGCTGAATGCGGCGGTGATCAATTCGGTGGGTGCGCACATTCGCGCGACGGCGATCGCGGTGAACATCTTCATCATTCATATTTTGGGGGACGTGCCTTCTCCAACCATGATGGGATGGGTCGCGGATAAACACTCTTTGCAGACCGCCTTTATCCTGCCTGTGATCGCGATGGTGGTTTCGTCCGCAATTCTCCTCTACGGTGTGCGATTTGCGCCGCCGTTACGTGTGGACGGCGCAGAAGCGTCGTCTGGTGTTTCTGGAGCATCCTCCTAAAATGACTTGGCAGATTGTTCATTGGATTGCCGGCAGCATTCTCGCGCTGGCGTGGTTTTCCCGCGTTGTCGAAGCGGCGATTGGCATGCCGCGCATCGCCGACGTGGCTCGGCCGGAATGGGACCGCAAGCTACCGACTCCCAGTGGTGAGCCTCGCGTCAGCATCATCGTTCCCGCGCGCAATGAAGAGCGCGATATTCGCGCGACGCTCGAGGAATTGCTGGCCCTTGAATATTCGAATTACGAAATCATCGCGGTGGATGATCGCTCGACGGATCGCACAGGGCAAATCATGGAAGAGGTTTCCGCTGGATCGAGTGGGGCGGACACTCCCTTCGACTCGCTCCGCTCGCTCAGGGCAGGCGCTGTCCGCGGGTTGACCGCACTGGAACTGCAGGCAGGCGCGGACAGGAGTGTCCGCGCTACAAGGCTGACGGTCATCCACGTTTCGGATTTGCCGCCAGGCTGGATGGGCAAAACGCACGCCATGTGGACCGCAGCGGCCCAGGCGGCAGGGGATTGGCTGATTTTCACCGACGCTGATGTTTTATTCAAGCCGGATTCGGTGCGGCGAGTAATGGCTTATGCCGAGTCTGAAAAGGCGGATCATGTGGTGCTGTTTCCGCGCATGATCATGAAGCGTCCGGGTGAGCGCATGATGATTGCGTTTTTTCAAGCGCTGTTCGTGTTCGGACATCGTCCATGGAAAGTGGCCGATCCGAAGGCGCGGGACCACATGGGAGTGGGAGCGTTCAACATGGTCCGGCGGCCGGTGTATGACGCAATCGGCACATATAAAGCGCTCCGGATGGAAGTGCTCGACGATATGAAACTCGGTAAGGTGGTGAAGAACGCCGGGTACGCGCAGCGCAACGTGTTTGGCGAAGACTTGATTTCTCTGCGCTGGGCGCGAGGCGCATTTGGAATCGTCAACAATCTGACAAAGAACTTTTTTGCGGTGATGTCGTTTCAATGGCCTCGGACTACC
>JBAVYO010000186.1:0-2443 GCA_049698855.1 Terriglobales bacterium | reverse complement strand
ATTGAGGGGTACAACGGGCGGCTGGATGCGATGCAGACCGGCATTCTGAGCGTAAAGCTGAAGCACCTTCCGGAGTGGAACGCGAAGCGGCGCGAACGGGCCGAGGAATATAAGCGGCTGTTTGCGGCTTCCGAAGCAGGAGCGCAGGCGCCGTTCGAACCGTCGTGGTCGCGTGCCGTCTATCACCTTTATGTGGTGCGGACGCAGGATCGCGAGGGGATGATGGCGCATTTGGCGAAGGCGGGCATCGGCACAGGCATTCACTATCCCATCCCGCTGCATCAGCAGCGAGCCTACGAGTCGCTCGGATATAAGACGGGAGATTTCCCGGTGACGGAAACACTGGCGAGCGAGATTGTGTCGCTGCCGATGTTCCCGCATCTTACGGCAGAGCAGCAGGCAAGCGTAGTGAATCAGATGGCTCGATTTTCGCCGACTGTGCTGACGGGCGCGAAATGAGAAGGGAATCGAAGCCGGGAGCGCGTGCGCGCATGAGGGATTTGGCGGCAGGCTTCCGAAAGGCAGGATGGAGTTATTAACATGGTAACGACCGAAGCAATCGCTCCGACGGCCGTAAAGATCGTGCGCTCAGGGCCGCAGCGAAAAATCTGGATCGATCTCGACAACTCGCCGCACGTGCCTTTTTTCCGTCCGATCATTGAGGAACTGCGGCAACGCGGATACGAGTTGCTGGTGACAGCCCGGGATGCATACCAGGTAAAAGACCTGCTGGAGTTTTACGGTGTGGAAGCCACAGTCATCGGCGGCCACCACGGCAAGCATAAAATTCTGAAGGCCGTGGGAACGATTGGGCGGGCTCTGAAGTTGATTGCGTTGGTGCGCAGGGAACGGCCGGACTTGGCGGTCTGCCATGGATCGCGTGGGCTTCTGATTACGTCGAAGGCTTTGGGAATTCCAGCGCTCGCGCTGACGGACTACGAGTTTACGGCGGGGATACCATGGTTGCGGCCGGAGTGGGTGATGGTCCCGAGCGTGGTCCCGGACGACCGGCTGGGTTTTGAGGGCGCTCGCATCGCTAAATACCCCGGGATCAAGGAAGACGTGTATGTTCCGAGTTTCCGGCCAGAACCGGGGTTGCGGAAGCGGCTGGGAATCTCCCAGGATTCGATGATGATCCTGGTTCGTCCGCCGGCGTCGGAGGCCCATTATCACAATCCGGAGAGCGAGGGTCTGCTGGATGAGACGCTGAAGAGATTCTCCGCGGACAAAGATACGACAATCGTTCTGCTGCCAAGAAACAAGAAGCAGGAAGTCGAGCTTCGGGGGGCATGGAGCGCCGAGATTGAAGCCGGGCGAATTGTCATTCCGGGTCACGTGGAAGACGGGCTCAATTTCATCTGGAATGCGGATTTGGTGATCAGCGGAGGCGGCACAATGAACCGGGAGGCGGCTGCGATGGGCGTTCCCGTGTACAGCATATTCCGGGGAAAGATTGGAGGAGTGGACCGCTTTCTGGCCGACCAAGGCCGTCTGGTTATGGTGGAATCGGTCGAGGACGTGCGCACGAAAATCAAGCCGGTTTTCAGGGAAAAGCTCAACCGGCGCATGGAAAACGAAGGTAACCCGACGCTGGACGCAATCATAGGGACGATTGTGTCGATGGTGGAGAGCAAGTCCCCTCCTTCTAACGGCTAAATTACACGGGCCATTTCGGGCACTGTACAATGGTCAAAAGTGCCCTCGCGCGAGTGGGCTGCAACGCGCGGCGGGGTGCGAGCGACGGCCTAGTACCGCTGTGGGCTCGATACATGCACTAGTGGCATCTAGACCAAAGCACTGCCATGCTTGAGAATCGCAGTGTAGGGAGCACGCTGTGCCAGTTTTGTAGATTTGGCAAGAGCATAGCGGCACCTGCTATTTGCGGGCATGCGCTCGCCCCCGGAGGTTTGCATGGTCCCTGTTCGTAGAATGTTGTTTCTCGTCATCTTCCTTTCCTTCATCACGGCCGGATTTGCGTTTGGGTCGGCCACCAACGTTTACATAACTCCAGATGGAAACCCGGCAGGCAAGTGTCCAACCGGTGCGAATACGCATAACGCCACATGGTTTAATGCCACCGCAAACTGGGGCAGTGGAGCGGCTCAGATCGGTCCGGGCAGTACGGTCCTTCTCTGCGGAACATTCACATTTGCCGCAGGGGCGACAGGGCTGACGGTACAGGGCAGCGGAACGAGCGCGAACCCGATCACGATCGCTTTTGATTCTGGTGCGATTCTGCAATCTCCCGGCTTTGGCGGATTCGGATCGTCCAACTACAGTGCGGGCATCGTCGTAAATGGCGTGAACTATATTACGGTGGATGGCAAAAATACCGGCACGATTCAAAACACACTAAACGGCACCGCAGGTCAGACCTGCCTGGGCGGGGCGTGCTCGGTTCACCAGAGCTCGCTAGGCATGTACATCCATAACACGACTGGAG
>JBAVYO010000185.1:0-2720 GCA_049698855.1 Terriglobales bacterium | reverse complement strand
CCTCGTCGCCGCCCTGCGCCGCGGTCATCACCACCTCGGCGCCGCAGACGATGCAGCGGTACCGGATGTTCACCGGCACGACGGCCGTCGGGTCGACCTCGTCCTCGGGCTCGACCTTGAACTTCTTCAGGATCCCGGCACCGATCACGTAGATCAGCACCGCCGCGACCACCGCTGTTGCCAACGGATTCGCCGACCGCATCTTGTCGCGGGAGACATCCGGAGCGGGTGCAATCAGCGCAGGGTTCAGCGTGGGCGTGTTGCGCGTATCGGAGTGCGAAACTTCAGGCGCGGGCGGAACGATGCTCGTGCTCAGCGTGTTCTGCTTGCGGCTGCCCTCCTGCAATTCCGGCGACGGCGGAACCGGACTGACCGCCGGAAGCAACGGCGCGACTAGCTTCGATCCCACGCCTTCCATGGGTGGAGGTCCGGGATCGGACTTGAAGGCGAGCAGGTTGGCGACGGCGGCATCGCTGCGTGGAAGGTCGATCTTGGGCGCGTCGGCCACGGTTTCGGCGATGCGGTCTCCGCGCACTACGCGGATGGTTTGCGTGGGATGATGCGCTTCCTGTCCGCCCGCGCTTCCAGAGCGGCCAGCTTGCGCTCCGCCCTGATCGGCGGTTTGGGGCAATTCCGCGCCGGAATAATAGATGACATCCCATGTGGGACGCGGCGGCAGCGGACCCGGATTCAGCTTAGCGATCTGGTCGGGAAGGATGATGACGATGAGGATCAGTATGAACTCGGCAAACCAGGCGAGCAGCAGGCCGCGATACGGAAAGATGCCGACTGGCGCTTCTCCAGCGAGGGCTTTGGGCGCGCGCGTGAGCGCTGGGCGGAAGGCAGTCTTGAACTCCTCCCACGGCGACGACCACTCGACGAGCAGACGCGGCGGATCGGGCCAGGGATCGGGAACAACTTCGGGACTGGTTTCGACTTCAATCACTGTTTGCTGATGGGCCCTTGTCTCGATCTTAAGCCGTTGCTTCGACGATGAACGCTTCAGAGTGTTGTCTCCGGCTTCGTCTCGATGCAGGGCTTTCGGGGATTCCTCTGATCTTACCGTGAGAGCAGGACTTGAGGTTGTGATTTTTCTGGGGCGGATAAACCAGAAGTTTGGGCGCGGAAGGGCAGCGATTCCGTGAGCGCGGCATTTCCACTAACGCTGCATTTCCACTTAGCGATGTAGAGCGATTCGACTCCCCTTGGTGCGGTCTTTGGGAATCAAAGACTTAGCGGGGTAATAATATACTTGCCTCAGTACGCCAAAACTACCCACTACATGTTGTGGTTTGCGTTTTCCCTGTGGATAAATAAATATTCCTAAATGACAGAGCCTAGACGTAAGCGCAAATTACTGGCGATTCATGTTGGGAGCGGCGGGCCTGACATTCTCAACCCTTACCGAGGGCTGTCGGCAAGCGATTCAAAATGTTTTGATTCAAGGCCAGCGGGTCCATCGAAACGCTCAAGACGGAATGACAGGAAGGGCAAGAATAGCTAATGCCCTTGTACTTGTCTTTCGTACTGGCTCTAATTTCAATAGCCTCAGCCTTGACGTAGCCTAGCACCCTCTGACAATGCGGACACTTACCTGAATGAAGCATTAGGGCTATCCTCGCGCCGTGGATTATACGCCTAGGCTATAAATAATTCTGGTAACCGCTCCTTCATTCGGCTGGCATATTCCACTAAATACTTTCTGTCCCAAATCATATGGCTCCCCGGTAATTCATTAAGGACGACACCGGGATGCCTCGTATAGCCCCTGAGGTTCTTGTTAATCTCATATGCCAGCAGGTCGGCCGCTTGCAATGGGATCACTTCTTTGTCATCTGCGAAAGACAAACTCCCGACTAAGCCTCGCTCATTCTCCGAAAGAAATGGATTGGTTTTGTATCCGTTAAAGGCTTCGAGGGCTCGCGGGGAAAACTGCGCATTTTGATCAAACACCAGGTCCACATGTTCCCCTTGGGATAGCGGCGTGTGGCGTTCACAATGAAGTGTTATTCCGCTGATGCAACTTTGGAGAGCGAATACGTAGTGATTTTGTTGCGCCTGAAATTTAGGGGGGAAAATTTCATCGAATACCAAATGTTCAAAGTCGCAGCTAAAGCTAGAGATAGGCTCTCGCGGGGATTTAATCAAAAACAACAATCTGCTCAGGAGTGATCGGCGTTGTGATTCTTTCCATCCCTCAAAAGGGCCGCGAGAAAACGCGAATTCTTTCATGTGGAGATAGGGAACTTTATATTCTTGCAGAACTTTTTCCCACTCTCGCGAAAACCGTTTCCAGCTAGAGGCAGTTGAAACGAGTCCACCGAGCACAAACCATGAATCAGATTTGCTTTCGTCTAGGTAGGCAGTTACGAATGCCATGATCTGTTCCTTCCACTTTCCCAAGGGGTGGAGCGACCGCGCTAAATGCTCAATTCTGCGGGATTGACTTTTGGCACACGTAGAACTACCCTCTTTCCCAGAGGGGTTCAACGTGCCTCAGAAGCCAACTCGCTCCGCTCCGTCGAAGAATGAGAACGAGTTTGGGAACTTCACGAATTTGTTGGACAGACTTTTGGCTGTTCCGCACTCCCAAATAAAAGCAAAACTAGATGCAGAAAAAGCAGCGAAGCGAGCGCGGCCTAAACGCGCTTCTTCGGGCCACGTTTCCGGCGAAAAGGACTAGAAAGGCGTTTCTCCCTCCTTACCAGTGAGTTCCTTGT
>JBAVYO010000184.1:0-17618 GCA_049698855.1 Terriglobales bacterium | reverse complement strand
GCAGTAACCACAAACTGCAAATGAGGCAGGCGTGAGCTGCTGCCGAAGATTCCCACGGAGATCGCGGTCATAATTGTGTTCATTACAAGTAATCCGGCAATGAACATAGACAGGCCAAGGAATCCCTTTGCCATCCCGCCAAGATTCGCCGCCAGCAGGAAAATCATAAGCTGGCTGGGGGTCTCGGCGCCCAGCCCGTGCACCACTCCGATCATGATCACCGACTTGGAATTGTAGTTCCAGGACCTGTATTGGGGTGCGGGGTGCTCGTGGTCGTGCCAATAGTTCTTCATCTTCCAGTGGATCCAGCGCAGAGCTTGCGCCAGGAGCTGAAAGCGGCTTTGAGGAACGGAGTTGCCTTTCGTTAACGATCCCAGAACGTAGATACCTAATACCAGAAGAGTGAGACCAACCAGTCTCTCTGCAATCCGGTCCATGCCGCGCGGCAGCGAAAGCTGAAAAACGATCACGGCGGTGCCAAGTACGGCGACGGTCGCGGCATGTCCAAGAGCATAAAGCAAACCCAGTCGCATTCCACGCCATCGATCGTTCTGCACACTGGTGATGTCGGTGATGGCCGCGATGTGGTCGTAGTCGAATCCGTGATGAAACCCGAGGATTGCCGCCGACAGAAGCGCGAGTTGGAGGCTGTTCGGCGTAAGGGTCATGAGTTCGAACGTACTCTACGGTTCTTTATTGTTCCATAGACAGCAGGGAATCGGAAATGTCCCGACGTTGCGAACTCCTCTCCCGGTCGCCAACGCTCGCCGGCAGAATGTTGCAAAGCAAATGACGATAGCCCGCTCACGGGAGTATCGCGGTCTGAAATACCCGCCGGGAATCGAACGCGGTACAATAAGCACACTCGATACAAATGGAGGGAGCTGTGAATTCTCAGCATCAGTACGCCATTGCTGCGTGGTGCTCCGTTTATATGTGTATTGCGGTCGCCGTTTGGGCCCAGGAACCTGTCACTCCCTTCCACGCTGGAATTCCTCAGGACTGGTCCGAGCACACCATTGTGTTCACTCTCGACGGGCTTCGCCAGCATCCCGAACTGCTTTACACGGAGCCTCGCGTTTTGCACCAGGCGATGCGGCGGTTTCAGGCGCGGAATCCGGAAGCTTCTGGTGCGCTCCAAATTGGATCAGAACCGGATCGCCTTCACAGGCCACAGCGGGACTGGAGCTTTTCACTGAACAAGGGCCACGTTTCAGCCGAGATGTATCCGGCCAAATATTCGTTCAGCCCAACCGTGGCGAGTTGTGCCAACGATTACGTTGTCTTCGGGCTTGCGACTGCCGGAGCGACCGCTGGGCAAGCCAACCTGGTCGCGTTCAACAATCTGTATGCCGGCACCGGCGGGTCGTGCGGTTCGGCACCGACCGTGCTGTTTGCCTATAACGTGACGACCCAGACTGGAGGCAAGATCGTAACGTCTCCAATCCTCTCGCTCGACGGAAAGAAAATCGCGTTTGTCGAGAGCCTCGGAACTTCGTCGATCTTCCACGTTGTGACCTGGGCAGCCAACCAAGGCACCATCACGGATGCTGTGGCGCCTGCTTCGATTACGTCTCTGACCTATTCCAGTGCAGCGTCGACGACGACTTCGTCGCCTTGGATCGACTACAACTCCGACGTCGTTTATGTTTCCGATAATAGTGGGATTCTCTATAAAATTACGAACGTTTTCACCGGAACTCCGACGCTGGCCGGCTCCCCCTGGCCGGTGACCGTTTCAAGCGGCACTCTTCTCACTCCTCCTGTGCTTGATAAAAATCTCGGCCTGCTGATGATCGGAGGCGGGAATGGCGATCTCTACCAAGTCGACACGACAAACGGCTCCGTGTCGGCAATGATTGTTGGCGCCCATGGAGATAAGAATCCTGGCCTGGTCGCGCCGCCTATCGTCGATGTCACGAATGGCACGACGTTCGTGGTCAGCGCCGATGACGGTACTTCGGCGGTTGTTGTACAAGCCGATACTGTCCTTCTCACCCAGATAGCGAAAGGCCGGATCGGCGTCGGTGCATTCACAGGGAACTCCGTGAACATCTATCAGCCTGCCTTGAGCAATGCCTACTACACGAGCCCATCGAGCGGAGCGATCTACGTCTGCGGGACGGGGGCGGCCGATTCAACGCCGTGGGAGTATTCGTTCGGTTTTGGCGTACGCAATATGAACACTACGCCTGCGTCATCAAAACAGCTCCTCGCCTCTACCGCCGCTTCTTGCACCGGCTGGTCGGAGTTCTTCAACCCCAACATTGGCAGTTCCGGAACCGATTACTTTTTCTTCGGGTTGACTCAGGATTGCACCGGAACAGGCACTTCGGGCTGTGTGGCGGAGATTACGACGACCAACTCGACGCTCGTAACCGCGCCTGTCGATGGTGGCCCCAGCGGAATCGTGGTCGACAATTACAGCACGTCCCCACAGGCGTCCAGCATTTATCTGAGTGGCCAGAAAGTGGATAGCGCCTATAAATTCACGCAAAATGGTCTGAACTAGCGGCGGAAACTGGTAGTGTCCTAATTCGGCTAGGACACTACCCAGAAACGAGGGTGTTTAAACGCAAGCGCCTTTAAAGTCAGCCCGATGCAAGAGCGGTCGCGCCACGTTCAGCGCGCCAGTTGGCGCTAGATTCCACCGCTCTTACTCGTTTGAAATCTCCCAACCTTTGTCGCCCTTTACCACTAACACCGTCACCTTCGTGGGAGCGCCGTGATAAAAATTGGCTCCATACTTATCGATCAGCGTCGAGCGGTCCCAGGTATTGAAGGCTTTCACAGCGGAACCAGAAGCGTCGAACAGATCTCCAGCCTTTGTAGTCTCCCACGTCCAGGAATATTCCACGTTCGCTCTCGTGGGGCTCAGCATGGTGATTTTGCCGATCTCCGCAAGCTTCCGTTGTGCCAGAGGCACCGTGTACTCGTCGTTGTTATCCTTGTTTTTCGATTTCTTCACACCGGCAATCTCCGCCAGCCATGCCTCGCCTTTGGGAGTTAGCGTCACTGGAGTCTTGTTGTTTGTGTCTTTGCCGAGCTTGAGAAGTCCCTCTTTGTCGAGCAGGCGATAATGCGGGTCGTGCGGCTTCTGATCGACTTCGGTCTTCAACAATCCCGTCGTCAAAGTGAGTGTCACAGGAGCTTGCCGCTCAATGCCGGCCAGCACGATAGGGCTCGCTTCCGCAGCAGTAAGGACTCTTCGGCTTTCGAGCACAAAATAAAGTGACACGCCGGCGATCGCCACGATCAAGGTCACAATCAGAAGCAGTGGAACGATAGATGAATTCCTCTTTTCCAACTCAAGCTCTTGCTCGAACATAGCGTCCTCCAAGATTCCTTTCGCGTTGTGAGCGATGGTCAACTTCCTACTTGATTTTGCGCCCGGAACAGCCCTTGCCCTGTGACGTGGCTCACACAGTGAGGTAGATAGATCACCAGCCCTTCGTGGCATACACCGTGGCATGTTTCGACGGCGAGATGGCTTGCAAGTAGTTGCAGTTACAGTTGAAGGAGATTTAAGTGAAAGAGAAATAAACTGTTCTAGTTGATTGATAATAAGCGACTTACATGTAGTTATGCAGTGGAAGTGTAATTGCGCCAACCGCACCCATGGGACGCCTCTGGCCGAGCGCGCGCGAGGAAGACTGCAAGCCTGACTCCGGCTGTAACGAACCATGCAAACTTTCGTTTTCCTCACTGTCTGCGTTAATAACTCCTGCGGTCCGGGCTTCGGCATTGGCGTTGCTGGCTCTCAACTGCGCGCCGAGCTGGTCTTTGGTGGTCAGGACTCGCGTGAGTCCTTATCGGACTTCGCTGTGGCAATCGCATAGCGATTTGCGCGAGGCATCCGCACACACGGCCGAGCTCACACCGACAACTCCCGTTTTGGCGGAGCCGAACTGCGAGAACGTCCAGCCTCCCGAGGCCTTGCTTACCCCCGATCCTCTGCTGCCGCGAGAACCCGATGGTCATTTGGTGCGCGTCAGCTTTATTATCGGTTCCGATGGGCGAGTGCACAGCGCATTTGTACTCTACAGCGGCGGCGCCGATCAGGATGCTGCGGTACTGCGCGCAGTCCGGGGCTGGCGTTATCGTCCCGCGCTTTGCAATGGCGTCCCCACCGATTCCGAGGTTCGTGTGCGATTCAGCCTCCCGGAATAAGCGAAATCTCCTACAATAGACCGAAGAGGGTGCCGTGAGCGACGATCCGAAGCCAGCCGAATCTACCGAAAAGCCTGCCGGAAACCGGGAGATCGAAGATTTCTTTCATCGCCTTCCCGCCAACTTCCGCTGGCCCAAGCCGAATCCGGATGCGGTAGCCGCGGCGGTGGAAGCGATTCAGCGAATTTCCGGGGGCGCGTCTGTGGCACAGGACCTCGCCGCAGAGAATCAGGCCGAGCTCGCGGATACATGCGGCGCATGTGGAGGTACTCTGCCCGCATCCGCCCGCTTCTGTGTGTGGTGCGGATTACCGCGGGATGGAGCGGCGGCCGGCCCCGACCAGCAGCATGTCCATCATCATTTTCATCATCTCGTACCGGGACCTGGTGCTGCCGCGACTGTGCCGGCAGCCGAAGGCGAGGCGTCCACTCCGCGTGGCAAGGCTCCAAGCGCCGCTGGCACGGCGCCCGGAGGACGTGCTGAAGTGGCCGCCCGTCAGGTGGTTCAGGATTGGGCACAGGCCTGCAACACGCGTCACATCGACGACCTCCTCGAACTTTATGCGGCCGACGCAACCCTGATTCGCTCCAGCGTACCGCCTGTGCGGAGCTTACCTTCCATTCGAGAATTTCTTTCGTCCGTGCTGGAGGCGGGCTTGGGTGAAGTCCAGATGGAGTCCTTGCGGCTGGAAATCATGGGAGAGATCGCGATGGATATTGGCCGTTGCAAGATGCTGGTTCCAGTCGCGATGGGAAAGCGCCGAGAAGAACGTGGAAAATATCTCGTTGTACTTGTTCGCCAGCCCGTGGGCACATGGAAGATCCTGGCGGATTGCTGGTCCTCCGATTTGCCTGTGAATGTACCGCCGGAGCCTGCACCCCGAAAGGGAAGCGATTCCACGACGCCGGGAAAAAAAGGCAGCTAGGACGTGTTAAGCCTATCGCAAAGCCTCGGCGATTAAGGCGAAGTTGAGAAATCCGAAAAAGAGGACGTCGAGTTTGTCAGGATGGCATGTTGGGAGCATCCAGTTATTTCGTCTCCACGGTCTTCGTTCGTCTCCACGCTCTTCGTCTCCCCGCTCAAGGATGTGGGCCAATCGGCGGGTAAGAATTCAGAGAATTTGTGGGGGTACCCCCCCCCCTATCAAAACGAGATAAAGTATTGATAGTAATGAAGTTAAAGGCAAAGTATTCAAAAGATATGACTTAGCATCGAATTCTTCTGTTTGGCGCGCACTTGTGAGGGTGCGCACCGGGCCATATGTTGTCAAAGAGCGGTGAAAAGTTTTCGGGAAGTGGCGTTCGTCTCTGGAGACTAGCGCAGTTCTCGATGGTGCACTGTCGAGGTATTTTCGCAGCGATTGTGGTGCAAGTCTGTGATGAGCGTACGAGAAAAATGTGATGAAAAAAGTTGGGAGGAACGCAGTGGCTCTCCTTCGTAGTGTTATCGGGCCCTTAGTTCGTCCGCATCAGCGTGAGGGCTGTGACGTCATTGTGCTTTGGCGGTGTATGCAGAAACGCCTGAACTTCTTCCAGAATGCGCAGGGACAGGGCCTTGGCCGATGCGGACTCGGTCTGCATCAAGCCCTTCACGCCGGTCAGCCCGAACTCAGCATTCTTGCTTTCCGCTTCAACAACCCCGCGGGAGACCACCGCAATCGAACCTTTTGGCCCGAGGCCCACAATCCTCGCATCGGTGGGTGCGAGCGAGAACAACCCTAGCGGCAGGCCGGTTGCTGGCAGTTCGATCACGCTCGTCTCATCGCGCAGCAATCCGGGCGTGTGGCCGGCGTTCACGTAGCATACTGTTCCCAGCTCTTCGTTGTAGCAGCCGGCGAAAGCGGCGCAACTTCTTACCCCTCCGGCCGCGCGCATGATCTCCAGGTTCAAACGCCGCGAAAGTTCAATCATCGCGTCGGATTCGTTCAATTCGGGCGCGGAGAAAATTTCCTGGGAAGCCGTACGAAAACACGCCTGCGCCGCATCCAGAATCGAGCCGACGGTCTCGCGCTTTCCTGCCAGGTCCAGCATTCCGAAAATAAACCGGGTCGGGCCCACGCGCACAAAATCGTGAAAATCCCCCCCGGCCTGTGGGGCAAAATAGGCCACGGACAGGGCAGCGCCTTGAATGGGAGGCGTAGCCGTGTGCATGATGTGTGGAGCTTCCTCCGCCTTCGAACCAAACCATTTTGAGAGCGCCGCGTTCATGACGGGGCAAGTTAGCACACTCGGCGGGACGGGGCAATGCGCCAAATGGGCGGAGCTCGGGCCAGTTCGCGAGCCTGATGAAAGATCTCAAAATTTCAGTGGTTTACCTATGCAGGAAGGCAACCTGCGTAATGTGGCCTACCGGCCGTAGTTCTCAGCAAGCCAGTGTGCCATGTCCTCGTGTAGTTGGCGGTAGTCACTGTGGATGGTCGCGCGCAAGGCTGCTTCGGTCGAGCTTCCTTGTCCCAGACGCTCAAGAATGTGCTGCATCTCGCCCATGCCGTACGTATCACGAATGTATTCGGCAGCTGCCAGCGACTCGGCATATGCCAGCCTGGCTTCATTTCCCGAAAAGTTCATGAAACTGCCTTCGAGCATGTTGTAGGGAATCTCGGCGCCTCCGGAAAACATCTGCGAGAGCGTGTGCCCATCGGAAGCCGTTGATTTGCCTTCTTCCATCTGCGCCATTCCTTCGTTCAGCCAGGTTGGGCAGCGATTGCCCGTAATCTGCGCGACGAAGGAGTGCGTGAGCTCATGCTTCAAAACTCGAGCCAGCTCTGGTGTGATGCTTGCGACCCCGTTGACTGGAATTCGAAGCTTGCCGTCATTAATTGCGCCGCTCCAGGCAGGCGCTTGCGTTACGTCAAAGAACGCCTGCTGTGTGTAGAGAGTCACCGCGATGTTATTGCGCGGCGAGTAGCCGAGGTCCCGCACCAGATCGTCAAAATCGGAATCGAGGGCAGATAGCAGCTCGCGCCGAAAAGCCTCTGATGTGTCCTTGCCTTCGAAATGCAGATTGAAGTGGCTGCTCTCCCGCTGCGAAAATTCCGATTCCGCTTTCGATTCTCTTTCGGCCTTGTCCAGATATTGGCTGACCGTCGCATCCGGCCGCAGCGCCAGCGATTTCTTCCACCAGCGAATGGCCTCGGCCGTGTGATCTCCCGCGAATTGAACGAATCCCAACATGGCGAGCGTATCCGGCGATTCGGGAGCGATTTGAGCCGCGCGCTCCGCGTAAGGCAAAGCTTGCGCTGCTTGGCCGGTGCGCATGAGCGCGGCGGCGTAGTAAATCAGCAGCGTTGCATTGTTGGGTTGAAAACGCAGCGCGGTGTCGTAATAACGGCTGGCCTGCGGAAAGTTACCATGATCCGATTCGTACTTGCCCGCGAGGAAGTGGCCGGTGGCTGCCAGACCAGAATTACCAGTCCGTTCCAGACTCGCCAACGCTTCGATGTCCACCTTTCCGTCATGGACGATTTTTTGTGCGATGTCGCCCTCATGATCAAACGTGGGAGCCGCGGGCGTGAAGTCGGCAACCGCCGCGGATTGCCCTGAACCGGACGGCGCAGGCGCAGCGCCCCCTGCATCAATGCGCTCAATCGACGATTTCGGAATTGCGTAGGTGGCTTCACCCACATCATATTCGACACGATCTTTGTTCTTGTCTTCGCGCACCTGGTCAGCCCAGATCGTGCGCCCATTCTTAAGGCGTATGACGTCGGCTGGCGAGGAAGTCGACGCGAGGAGCACTAAAATGGAAAATAGGACTCGCACTCGGCTGATTCTAGCAACGAGTGCGGAGGAGCTCGTAGGTGACCAAGGTGGGGGTTCACTGGCGGCGGATTATCGTATTGGCATGGTGGCTGCTGATGTCTGCCGCTGCCTTTACTCAATCTGCGCCGCCTGGTTCCCACTGCCCGCCGACCACCCGCGACCTTTATACCCGCATTCGCACCCTTGGCCTCGACCCAGCGCGGGTCTACCACGTCCGCGAGGCATCCATCGAGCGGCCGGGTTTCAACCTGACATTCGAAGACGGCACCATCGCATTCACCGAGGACATCTGTGGCCGCGTCACGGGGGCGTTCTTCACGGGGGATGGCGAAATCCTGCTTCAGCCGCCGAACCGCACAGAGCGAGCTTCACTCGCGTTGTTCACGGGAACGGCGATCCTTGAAGAGCAATTCAACTCCATCTATCTTCGTTTCAACGACGATACCGCGGAGCTTCTTCAACCCTATCTTTCACCAACTCAGTGGACGAACGACGCTTTTGCAGAGTGGGACGACGCCAGCCGCCGTCTGGCGGAATATGACTCTTTACGCCTGTTTATCGACTTCAGCCATTTCCTTCCCGGGTCGTCTTCCACCGCGGCTTCCCTAAGATTGCCCGCAATGTTCCATCTTCATGTGATAGGCAGCAAATTGGGAGCATTTGAGGTCTTCTGGGACGCAGAGGCTCCTGAACCCTTATGGGTGGGGCAACTCCGGACCAAGGACAACCTCGGATTCTTCGACATCTGGACCTCCTTTGCTCACGTCCCGGCAACGGATACAGCCCCAGCCTCACCGCGCAGCGACGCTTCAATCGCGTCCTTCCTCATTGAGGCGTCAGTGCAGCCTCCGATCGAACTACGGGCGTCGACAGAATTGAAACTCCACGTCCGCAAGGGCGGACAGCGTACTCTCCTGTTCGAATTGTCGCGCTACCTGAAGGTCGATTCTGTCGAGGAGGATGGTCACCCGCTCGAATTCCTCCAGAACCCCGCGATTGAGGGGACCCAACTCGACCGCAGGGGAAACGACATTGTTGCTGTCGTTTTTCCGTCGGAACTCGCCAGCAACCAGGATGTGAAACTACGCTTCCGCTATGCCGGCGACGTACTGTCAGACGCCGGCAACGGATTGTTGTATGTCGGCGCCCGGGGCGCTTGGTATCCGAGTTTTGGATTGAGTCCGGCCTGGTTCGATATGAAGTTTCGCTATCCCGCCGAATGGACGCTTCTCGCGACCGGGAAGCGAACCCTCGACGTGAACGGCGACTCGGCGGCGCAAAAACCGCAAGGTCCCCAGAAGACTTCGCGTTGGATTTCCGAGCGTCCCATTCCACTCGCGGGATTCAATCTGGGGAAATACCTGCGCGCGGAGGCAAAGGCCGGCAAAGTTATCGTCGAAGCATACAGCTCACGGGGTGTCGAAAAAACCTTCCCGAAGGCTCAGCCGGAACTGATCCCCCAACTTCCGCCTTCGCGCTCAAGACGTGGCCCGACCGCTCCCATCCTGGTAACGCCGCCGCCGCCTTCGCTCGTCCAGGATGTGCAAGCGGTCGCTGACAAGGCAGCGAAATCGGTGACGACTTTTTCGCAGTGGTTTGGGCCTTATCCGTACAGTTCACTCGCCTTGACGCAGATGCCTGGCGACTTAAGCCAGGGATATCCCGGTCTCGTCTTCCTGTCGAGCTTCGCATTCCTCGATTCGCAGCAACAAGCTCAGTTGAATCTAGACCCCGCGACGCGGGTCTTAAACAGTCAGGTTCTTGTTCATGAGACCGCGCATCAATGGTGGGGCGACCTCGTGCTTTGGAAGACGTACCACGATCAGTGGATCGCAGAAGGCCTTGCGAACTATTCTTCGCTCCTCGCTCTTGAGCAGGAAAATCCTGCGCAGTTTCGCGAAGTCATGGATAAGTACCGCAACGACCTTCTCAGCAAGAACAAAGACGGCGAGTGGCTGCGCGACGCCGGGCCGGTCACGCTCGGACAACGACTGATTTCGTCCCATTTTCCCAATGGCTACGAGGCCATCAGTTATGAGCGGGGCACATGGTTGTTCCACATGCTGCGCACCATGCTGCGCGATTCCGAAGCCTCTTTCCATCATCACGACGACAAACCGAACCCGGAAGAACCTTTCTTTCGGGGCCTCCGCAAAGTACGAGAGCGCTATGCCGGCAAGGCAATCAGCACTCGCGAGTTGATCGAGGTTTTCGAAGAGGAACTACCGCGCCCACTTTGGTACGACAATCGTCACAAATTGGATTGGTTTGTGGATAGCTGGATCAACGGAACCGCGATTCCCAGACTCGAAACCCGCAACATTCGGATCAGCCAAAATGCGGGCAAAGCCGTCGTTTCCGGCGTCATCGTTCAAAAGGACGCGCCCGAAAATCTCATCACTGCCATTCCTATTTTCGGCGAGGCTGCTTCCAACACATTGGTTTTTCTAGGTGAAGTTCTCGCTGACGGACCCGAGACTTCCTTCCACTTAACTGCTCCCGTCGGCGTCCACAAAGTTCTGCTTGATCCCAATCAGACTATTCTCTCCTCGCCGAAGTAGTCGCCCTTCCGAGTTCCGACTCTCGTGCTGACTCTGCCTGAGTTTTGCATGCGTTCACGGTTGCTCGATTGCTCCTACCGCTGCGTTGTCTTAAGTGAATCTGGAGGGCGCCATGCAGACAATTGCCGATTCGAGCGTTCACTCCCGGCGTACGATCCTTCTTGTGGAAGATGAGCCCTTTGTGCGCGAAGCCACTTGCGGCCTTCTCAAGAGCGCGGGCTTTTCAGTTCTGCCTGCCGCGGATGCGGTTGAGGCTCTCGGGCTTTTTGAGCAATGCAGCCAGCCCATCGACCTCGTCATCACCGATATGGTTCTTCCGGGCCGCACCGGCCAACAGCTCGGTGAGGATCTTCGTCAGCGCGCGCCACAATTGAAGATTCTTGTTACATCCGGGTACAGTGTCGACGGATACGATACCGAAGATCCCGTGACTCACATACACTTCCTGGCAAAGCCATATTCGCGCCGCAGCCTGATCGAAAAACTCGAGAAGATCCTCGCGCCACAGCACGCCGCGATTCAGGCAAGCTAGCCACAAGCTGCAATACAACTGCGTTCGGGCGAAGATCGGCAGTCTGTTCAAAGCTCCAGATCGCAGCTCGCTGCTCTTCTGTACCTCGACTCTTCTTCGCCGTTTATAATTCCCGGTTCCAGGGAGCATCAAAATGAAACTCGAAGGACGAGTCGCGCTGGTCACCGGCGCCTCGCAGGGAATCGGCCACGCCTGCTCGTTGCATCTCGCGCGCGAAGGAGCCAGCGTAGCTGTAGCGGCTCGCAACCAGCAAAAGCTCGAAGAGCTGGTCGCTGCCATCGCAGCGGAAGGCGGCAAAGCCGCTGCTTTCCCGATGGATGTAGCCGAAGAAGAACAGGTCAAATCCGCCATCAAATCGGCAATTGCTCACTTCGGCAAGATCGACATTCTCGTCAACAACGCCGGCATCACTCGCGATCAGCTCGTTATGCGGATGAAGCGTGCCGACTGGGATGCCGTTCTCAACACGAACCTGACGTCTGCCTATCTCACGATTCAGCATGTCATCCCTTCGATGCTCAAGCAGCGTTGGGGACGCATCGTCAACATCACGAGCGTATTCGGTCAGATGGGACAAGCCGGCCAGGCCAATTACGCCGCATCGAAAGCTGGACTGATTGGGCTCACCATGGCGATTGCGCGCGAAGTTGCTTCCCGCAATATCACGTCCAACGCCATTGCTCCGGGATTCATCGAGACCAGCATGACTGCCGGTCTGAGTGAAGAGTTCAAGCAAAATGCGGTGAAACAGATTCCTCTAGGCCGAGTCGGCACTCCAGAAGATGTAGCGCATGCGGTGACGTTTCTGGCGTCCGACGAAGCGTCCTACATCACTGGCCACGTGCTCAATGTGAACGGCGGCATGCTGATGGGATGAAGAGGTGTGGCACGCGCGGCCCTTGCCCGCGAACAGTGCGAGAAACCCCGCAGCCCGCACAAGAGGTGCGGCGAGCTATTTCGCCGACGATGTTTCCGCGACCAGCACCACGAAAGAATCCGGCTCGATTTTTCTGTTTTCCCGCGTTCCCGATACGTTTGCCGTGACCGTGAAAAGCTGATGCGTCTTCGCATCAAGCGTCATGGTTCGCGCGCCCTTTTGCGTCGAGATGGTTTGTATCACGCTGAATTTGTCGGGGCTCTCCTCGCGAACGACGGTAATTGTGCCATCGCCGGCTGACGCGAACGCCAAGCCCAACTCCGGATCGAAAGAAGTGGCGTCGCAACCCTCTCCAATCGCGGGCGTCGCGAGCGTCTTTCCGCTGTCGGCGTCGACGATGGCCATTTTCTTGTTCCCGCCGCAACCGGCAAACAAACGACGGTTCTTACGGTCAATGGACAGGCCCGTCGGCTCTTCACAATCGGTGAGCTTCCAGCGCGTCTTGACGGTTAGCTTCTCGGGACCGAAGGCCACGATTTCGGACTTATCTTCGATGTTCACGAACACCGTGCCTTTTTCGTCCGTTGCAGCAAATTCGGGCTTGCCACCAAGGTCGACTCTTCCAACGACCTCGCCTTTGGTGGCATCGACAGCCGTCGCGGTCGTCTCTGTCCCTTTTCCATTGAACGTAAACACGCGTTTCGAGAAGGGATCGTAAAGTATAGCGTCCGGCCCGCTGCCGACTTTAATCTTCTTCTCCACGGCAAGCGTCTTCAGATTAAAAACGCTCACGGTATCTTCGCGGCCATTACTGGTAAATCCGCGGCCGAGCTCCGGGGCAAGTGCAACACCATGGACACCTGGCGTATCGGGTATCTCGCCGATCTGTTTGCCCGTCGTTGTATCGACGACCATGACGCGCGTAGCGCGCGCGATGAACAAGCGGTGTCCTTCACTGTCCGCGGTCAGGTAGTCCCAGCCGCCATCGCCGCCCAGCTTCCAGGTTTTGACGACTCGGTAATCCCCGTTGGTTGCGGCGGCCGCGAGGGCAAGCGTGATGAAAGAAATGCAAAGTATCTTGCGCATATAAAACTCCTTGGCTATTGCGCATGGATTTTACACTAAGGCGCGTCATGAATTTCGTTTCTCCAGCCACTTCACAAATGTGCAAAGAGTTGCTCACTCGTCGGTAGCAGAATGTGGAATCTGACACTTAGCTACCTTAATTGTGGTATGGGGCTTGCTTCAATGTAGGGCGGAAGAGATCAAATCCGCGACGGGTTGCCGATGCGCCCTCGCTCTTCCGGTTGGAGGGACTGCGATGAAAACGACGCTTCTCATCTTCTTCTGTTTGTTCGTAGCTACTGCCGCTTTCGGCCAGTACGGCGGTGTGATCAACTCGCAGCCGCAGTTCTATCCGCCTCCCGATCATCCTGCGCATGCCTCGTATGCGCCAATGGCAACGGAGCAAAGCGTCGTTGGCGGTACGGCCTATGCCACGGCTCAGGGCGATAGACCCGCATCGGATTTCCCGCAGAAGCCGCAAGCCTCATTGGGCGATGTGGCACGTGAACTCAGGAAGCAGCACGAGCACGTGAAGAAAGCTCGTATTGTGTGGACGAATTAGTACGCGATCGTCTTAGTACGATCTTCGCTACTCAACCGTTGCTGGCGGCAACCAGCGCATTCGCTCTGACACTTCAGTCAAGGTGTGATCCATCGCCGCGTTCTCCCCCTCTTCATTGTTTTTTGAATCCCGATTATTTCAGCGCGCCCGAATTGTGTTTTTTCCGGTTTTTGCGAACTCCGGTCGTCGACTTTTAAGAGGACCCCCACAACATTTCATACATCTGTGTGTAATGTACACATATATACTCTGGAGGATTCATGCCGAACACACAGAACTTGATAGCTCAGGCCTACTCTGCCTTCAATCGTCGGGATATCGACAGCGCCCTGGCGTTTATGAGTGAGAACGTCAGCTGGCCCAAGGCATCGGAAGGCGGGCGCGCCGTCGGGAAAGAAGAGATCCGGTCCTACTGGACCCGTCAGTGGAAGGAGTTTGATCCTCACGTGGAACCACTTGAGGTAATCGAACAGGAAGGCGGCATTACCGAGGTCAAAGTTCATCAACTCGTGAAAAGCTTTGGTGGCGACGTCCTTTCTGACAGCGAAGTGTGGCATGTTTATACCATCGCGAACGGACTCATTGAACGCATGGACCTCAAGGAGGGCGAAGCAAGCTCGGACCCATCCCCATCTACAGCATTCTCCAGACGCTAGCATGTGTCGGGGATCCACTGCTCTTACCCGATAGGGGAACGCCATACCGAAAGGGAGCGGCAATTCAGCTCAGCTTGGAACTGAACCACAAGAGAAAATCTCCCGTGGTTGCGAAATGTTACCCTAAAGCAGACTTGGAATGACTGTCCTCACGTTCACTATCGCGGTGGCGATTGTTTCATTTGGCGCGGGACTTCTCGGGTCGCTGACGGGATTGGGCGGCGGGGTCGTGCTCGTGCCACTGCTCACGATCTTCTTTCACGTTGACATTCGCTATGCGATTGGAGCCTCTCTGGTTTCCGTGATTGCGACTTCCTCCGGTGCTGCCGCGGCCTACGTTCGAGAGGGATTCTCAAACATACGGATCGGTATGTTCCTGGAGATTGCAACGACAATCGGCGCCTTGTCCGGCGCTTATCTTGCGGGCTGGATCCCCACGGCGGCCCTCGCTACGATTTTTGGGGTAATGCTGCTTTACTCGGCCTATATCTCACGCCGGGTGCGTCCGCCGGAGTTGCGGGATCTTCCGCCCGATCCGCTGGCGACGCAATTGCGGCTGAACGGTAGTTTCCCGGATCTTGGTGTCAACCGCAGTTACAACGTGCAACATGTGCCCGCCGGATTCAGCTTGATGTTCGGAGCTGGTGCGCTTTCTGGATTGCTGGGCATCGGTTCGGGCGCCGTGAAAGTGCTCGCCATGGATCAGGCCATGGGGATCCCGTTCAAGGTTTCGACGACGACCAGCAACTTTATGATCGGAGTTACGGCCGCTGCCAGCGCCGGTGTTTACCTCAGCCGTGGCTACGTCGATCCCGGTCTTTCCATGCCCGTGATGCTGGGAGTCCTGGCAGGATCGCTGTGCGGCAGCCGTATTCTGGTAAAGGCGGAGACGAAATCCCTGCGTCTAGTGTTCAGTCTCGTGATTCTGGTGCTTGGACTCCAAATGCTCTACAAAGGCATCTGGGGGCATATCTGATGAGCGGCCATTCTTTGTCTCCTCAACACGATTCCTCGCCGTCCGGCCGCGCCAAAGGCTGGGACGACCACCGCATTGAAGTGATTGTTGGCCACCTGCTTCGCGTCGGAGTCGTACTCTCAGCGACGATCGTATTTTGGGGGGCCTGCATTTACATTTCTCGCCACGCTCACGAGCCTGCCGACTACAAGATCTTTCGTGGTGAACCATCCGACTTCCGAACCATACCTGGAATTATCGAGAGTGTGGTCAATGGCCACGGGCGAGGCTGGATCCAACTTGGGTTACTTTTCTTGATCGCGACTCCGATCGCGCGCGTGGTGTTCTGCGTCGTCGGATTCGCTCTTGAACGCGATCGCCTTTACATAGTCTTCACCGCGATTGTCCTGGCGGTCCTGCTCTATAGTTTGCTCGGGTCAGGGCTGACCTGAGATCAAGGGGGATAGTCGGGATGTTTGGGATGGTCAGGCGAGTATGGAGTCGTCACGCCGCTTACTGCGAAAGTCCGCGGCTGCCTCGACAAAAGCAATTACCAGCGGGTGCGGCTTATCTTCGCACGACGTAAGTTGTGGCTGGAAGAGTGTCGCGATAAAGAACGAGTGCGCCGGCGATTCGACGGCGCGGCATTCTCCACACTCGCCCCGCGCGACTATTGGAAGACCAGCCTCGATGGCAGTCCATTCGAAGTCGGGGTTCACTTCAAAATTACAGAAAAACTCTTCTTCGACCACTTCCTCCCGGTAATAGGAAGCCAGTGAGGAACCATGGCGCAAGTGGATCTGCGGCACGATGCCGGAGAGCTTGGGCGCATCTGGCGAACGATTGGGAACGGCGCAAGAGACCGGATAGATAATGACGTTCTTTGCGTGGGGGTCTTCTTCAGCTGTAGTGGCATCGCGGATGCCGAGGATATTGCGGGCATATTCAATCAGCGTGTACTGGAAGCCGCCACAGGTGGCAAGAAACGGCCGGTCGTGCACTCGCGCAAACTCGATGCCTTTGAGCATGCCGTCGAAGCTCTTGTAAGGACTGCCAGGCGACGCCCAGAGGCCGTCGAAGGAATCGAGGATCCCGTTCGCGCCCGCGTTCAGCAGGTGGGGGGTCGGAACCCATGTCGACTCAACGTGAATCCCGATCTTATGTGCCGCGTGCTGGAGAGAATCGATGGTCGCGTGATGGGAGCGAAACTCCGGATTGAAATCTCCGAGGATGCCGATCCGAACGAGTTCGGTCACAAAATTATTCTATCCTCGGCGCGAACGGCAGCGGTTAGCAATTCGCTTCCCGATGGCGAAACTGGTGGGAACAGTTTGCCGCCTTTCGCTCGCTATGCAGCCAAGGAACATTCCTCGAGACAGGGTGTTTCCCGCCCGTAAGTCTATAGCCTCTAGGGACTTCGCCCCACTTGTTTCATGACTTACGTAACCTTTGCAGTCCGGACACCGGGGTGTAATCTCGGCCTGAAGTGGTGCACTTGCTCGTTTTACGAGTGCACACGGAATTGGAAGGAACATCGTGTCCCCTGTGTCGGATGCTGGCAAACACTCGGTGCCTGAAATCGGAAACAGCCGTAAAGGCTATGCCGACGTCCAGAGCTCGCCGAGATTTCCTATCAAATTGCCGGTTGCGATCAAGTCAGGCGTGAGGTCTAGCACGATCGAGACCGAAAATATCTCTGCTAACGGTGTACTTTTTCGAATGGATGCCGATATACCAGTCGGCTCGGCGGTGGATTTTACGATTTCGCTCCCCGCCCAGGTGGTTGGCGCCCGGGCCGATGTGCAGGTGGATTGTCGCGGGCGCGTAGTACGGAGTTTCTCAGAGGGCAGCCAGCGTGGTGTGGGCGTAGTGATCGATGAATACCGGTTTGAGCGCAGGTAGGGCGCAAAAGAGGACAGATGTCGAGTACTTCGGTTAATGTAGAGCCCGGTGAGGGCATTCAGCTCGACGACGGAAAAGGCACAATCCGCGTGATTGTCGCGGACACGCAAGCCATTTTCCGAGCTGGCCTCCGCAAGATTCTTGCGCTCGAAGACGACATCCGCGTTGTCGGTCAGGCTGAGAATCTGGCTCAGACCGTTGCCGCCATTCAAAAATTTTCCGCCGACATTGTGATTTTTGAAGCAGCCCTGAATACCGAGCCGCTTGACACAGTCTCCGATCTATTGCGGCACGCTCCGGGTTGCCGCCTGGTTGTCGTACTGCAGGAACCGGAGCAGGAGATGACATTGCAGCTATTCCGGCGCGGCGCCCACGCCGTTGTCTCGAGAGAGGTACAGCCGGAACTTCTGGTCGATTGCCTGCGCAAGGTTGCAGAGGGCGAGCCTTGGCTCGAACCGCACGCTATTGCCTGGGTGCTGGATGCCTATCGGACGCAGGGCGCGGGCCCTGCGGGAGCGCGTCCTAAAGTGCAGCTGACTCCCAAGGAATCTCTGATCGTTTCTTGTGTCACGCAGGG
>JBAVYO010000183.1:0-4223 GCA_049698855.1 Terriglobales bacterium | reverse complement strand
CCCTCCGGCCTCCCGCATCGCTATTTTTTTCAACAATTTGCATCGCCCTCACAGCATTCGCAATCCAAAGGGTTTACTATTTTTGCTTTCGCCAAGGAGCGAATCCGGGTTACATGCTTCTTATACGCAGGTCCAATCGATGTTTCCGCTCTTTTTGTGGCTTGTATCTTATGGCGTCTCTATCCTCCGTTCTCTTGGTTGCCCAAAATGCGATCCCCGCGGCGCCCAATCAGGTTCCTACGTCGGCGCAGAATCCGATTTATGGCAGCGTGGCTGAGAAACCGCAGCCCGGAATTTTGTCCATCACTTTCGGCAATGCGATCGACCGCGCTCTCCAGCACAACCTCGCCGGTCTGCTCTCCGAATACAACACGATCCAGGCGCGCGGGCAGAAATGGCAGCAATTAAGCGATCTTCTGCCAAATGTCTCCGGCGACGCTCAGGAATCGGCACAAAAACAGAGTCTGATTGCCGAGGGCTTCGGGAAATTCCCGTCAGGTTTATTCGGAGGTGCAAAACTTCCCGCAGTGATTGGGCCATTTTCTTATCTCGATGTACGGGCGTCAGCGAGCGAACAACTAAGCTGGAAGACAATTCAGCAATACCGCGCCTCCGTGCTGAACGAAAGCGCGAGCCGGTTCAACTTGAAAGACGCGCGCGACCTGGTCGTACTGGCCACGGGCAACGCCTATCTGCAGGCGCTTGCGGGGGCGGCCCGCGTTGAAACCGCGCAAGCCCAGCAGGAAACCGCGCGTGCCCTGTATGAAAAAGCGGTCGCGCGGCAACAGGCCGGCGTCGCCCCCGCAATTGACACGCTGCGGGCGCAAGTGGAATATCAGTCGCGCCAACAGCAATTGATCTCGGCGGCCAACGATTTCGCTAAGCAGAAACTATCGCTCGCGCGCGTCATTGGACTCGCGCCGGGCCAGGAATTCACGCTCGCCGACAAAGCTCCTTACGAGCCTTTTCCAATCCCAGATCTTGAAACCAGCCTGCAGCGCGCTTATTCGCTGCGCTCAGACTACAAAGCGGCGCGTGACCGCGTGACCGCCGCTCAACTTGAACACAATGCCGCTATCGCAGGATATTTTCCCAGCTTCGGCGTGGAGGGCGATTACGGCGAGATTGGAGCCACTCCTAGCAGCGTGCTGCCCACGTACCATGTTGCCGGCACACTCAGCATCCCCATCTTTCAGGGAGGCAAGGTCCACGCCGATGTGCTGAAGGCCGAGGCCAGCCTGCGCCAGGCCGAGGCTCAACTGGCCGATGTACGCGGACAAATCGATCAGGACATGCGCAACGCGCTGCTCGATCTGAAGTCGTCGACGGATCAGGTGGAAGTTGCCCAAAGCACCGTAAACCTGGCCGAGGAGGCGCTCACGCAATCCCGCGACCGTTTCTCGGCGGGAGTAACCGACAACCTGGAAGTGATTCAGGCACAGGAAGCGGTAGCGTCGTCCCACGAAAATTTAATTTCAAGCCTGTACCTTAATAATCTGGCCAAAGTGGCCTATGCGCGAGCGCTCGGCCGTGCCGAGGACGGCGTCCGCGAATATCTAAGAGGGAAGTAATCTATGCCTGATGAGACAAGCACTGCCGTAGCTGAATCCAAGCCTCAGGCGGGCGCTCCGGAGCCGCCTGCGGAAAACAGCGAAGCCCGCTATCGCAGCCGCAAGGAATTCCTCGGAAGTACCCGCGCCAAGGTGGCTTTGGGCGTGCTGATTCTGATTCTGCTGGTGGCTGGCTTCTTCGCCTGGCGCTACTTCACGAGCTACGAATCGACCGACGACGCGCAAATCGACGGCCATGTCAACTCGGTGAGCGCACGCGTCAGCGGCCACGTGGTAAAGCTCAACGTGGATGACAACCAGTACGTGGAAAAAGGGACCGTACTGGTAGAGATCGATCCCGCGGATTATGAAGTTGCCGTTGCGCTGGCTCGTGCCGTCTATGCGGACGCACAGGCGCAGTCGTCGGCCTCCGATATCAACGTCCCGATCACGAGCGTCAGTACGTCGAGCCAGGTCGAGAGCGCGCAGGCCGGTGTGGCCACTGCCAAGGCCGGTGTTGCGGCAGCTCGCCAGCAGTTCGAAGCGGCCAAGGCGCAGGTCGCACAAGCCGAAGCCAACAATGTGAAAGCGCAAAACGACCTTGTCCGCTACAAGCAACTGATCGACAAACAGGAGATCTCGCAGCAACAATACGACCAGGCCGTCGCCAGCGCGCACGCTGCCGCCGCCACAGTGGAAGCGGCGAAGGCGAGCGCGGATGCCGCCCAGGCGCAAATCGATCAAGCCCACGGAAAACTGCTGCAGGCTAACGCGGATCTGCGCAACGCGCAAACCGCGCCCCAAACCATGCGCGTCATCCGCTCGCGCGCCATTTCCTCGCAAGCCAACGCCGAACGCAGGAAAGCGGAACTCGATCAGGCGCTTCTGAATCTCCAGTACACCAAAGTGGTCGCGCCGGTCACAGGAATTGTCAGCAACCGCACCGTTGAAGTCGGACAAAACGTGCAACCCGGCCAGGAAATGATGAAGGTAATACCGCTCGAAGACATCTGGGTTACCGCTAATTTCAAGGAGACTCAGCTCAGGGACATGAAAGCCGGGCAGAAAGTGGAGATCGACGTCGACGCAACCGGCAAAACCTACAACGGTCACGTGGATTCGATCTCCGGCGCCAGCGGCGCGCGTTTCAGCCTGCTGCCCCCGGAAAACGCCACCGGCAATTACGTGAAAGTGGTGCAGAGAATTCCGGTAAAAATTGTTTTCGAGGCCGGTGAAACGAAGAGGCACGATCTGCGACCCGGCATGTCAGTGGAACCAAAGGTGTGGGTTAAGTAGCTATGAGCCGTGAGCTTTAAGCAAGCGGGGAGTCCCGGCGAACAGCGGTTCCGGGTGCGTAGGCTGCGGTTTCGAGTCATTTCTATCTTCGGACTTAGTTGAAGGGGATTTTTGTAGCTGCTAAGCAATGACGTTCTGCCTCGATCCGCTACGAGCTGGCTGCTCATAGCTCGAAGCTCAGAGCTCGCAGCTCAAAGCTTAAATGAGTGCAGCATCCATCACGATGAATGAGGCCGATGCGTGGCGGCCCGCGGTCAATCCGTGGATCATCGCGCTCGCCGTCACGCTGGCGACCTTCATGGAGGTGCTCGATACCAGCATCGCGAACGTCGCGCTGCCTCATATCGCCGGCAGCCTCTCGGCCGGTCAGGATGAAAGCACCTGGATCCTCACTTCCTATTTAGTCTCAAACGCAATCATTCTTCCCATGAGCGGCTGGCTTTCCTCCATCATGGGCCGAAAACGCTTTTACATGAGTTGCGTTGCGCTCTTCACCATCAGCTCATGCCTGTGCGGATTCGCACCCAATCTGCCGATGCTGATCGTGTTCCGCGTTATGCAGGGGATCGGTGGCGGAGGTTTGCAGCCAAGCGAACAGGCCATTCTTGCCGATACGTTCCCTCCCGCCAAGCGCGGGATGGCGTTCGCCGTCTATGGCATCGCGGTCGTAATGGCGCCCGCCATCGGTCCCACGCTCGGCGGCTGGATCACCGACAACTTCACCTGGCGCTGGATTTTCTTCATCAATGTTCCAATCGGAATTCTCTCTCTCGTACTGACGTCGAGGCTGATTCAGGATCCTCCTTACTTCCGGCGCCGCAAGCTAAGCGAAACTCACATCGACTACATCGGCCTCGGGTTGATTGCGCTGGGCCTGGGTACGTTGCAGGTGGTGCTCGACAAGGGCCAGCGCGATGACTGGTTCGAGTCAAATTTCATCGTCGTGCTGACCGCCATCTCGGTAGCGGCGCTGGTATGGGTGCTGATCTGGGAGTGGTACCACAAGGACCCGATCATCGATTTACATCTGTTCCGCGAGCGGACCTTCGCGACCGCGAATTTCCTCATGTTCATGCTGGGATTCGCGCTGCTCGGCAGCACGCTGCTGCTGCCCCTTTTCATGCAGACTCTGTTGGGGTACACTGCCGAGCGGTCGGGGTTGGCGTTGATGCCGGGCGGTTTCACGATTATGCTCTGCATGCCGCTTGTGGGATTTCTGCTTTCGCGCTACAGTCCGCGCTGGCTCATGCTGTTTGGTTTGGCGATGCTCTCGTTTTCGCTATTTCATATGACGACATTCGATCTGGGCGTCGATTTCCACACGATGATGATCGCGCGCGTCTACCAGGCGATGGGTCTGGCTTTCCTGTTTGTGCC
>JBAVYO010000182.1:0-3246 GCA_049698855.1 Terriglobales bacterium | reverse complement strand
CCTACCATCACATTCCAAGCAGATCAGAGAAGGTTCCGGACCCAGTTATTCTGGTGATGATTCAACCCTCCTTCTCCTGCTGATTTCGTCAAGGAGAAACTACTATGCAGCTACGCAGGACAGCAGTCGCCGCTTGCTTCGGCTTGGCTCTTCTCATGGTTTCGACCGGAGCCCAAGCACAATATCACCTCACCAACCTAGTTTCGAATCAAGTCCACCAAGCTCCGACCATTGATCCGCTGCTGGCCAATGCCTGGGGACTAGCCCGGAGCGCCACAGGGGCGTGGTGGATCAGCGATAACGACACCGGCTGGTCGACCCTCTATGATGCAGACGGAAAACAAGTGCCACTCCGGGTTTTGATTCCCACCGCCGGAAACGGACCAGCTTCACCGACAGGCCTAAACGGCCCAGGCACACCGACGGGAATCGTTTTCAACGGATCGTCGACCGATTTCCAGATTCAGGGCTGGTCATCAGCTTTCATTTTCGCGACGCTGGATGGGACTATCAGCGCCTGGGCGCCGGGGCTGAACGCCAACCAAGCGATGATCGCCGTGGACAACTCGGCGAACAAAGCGATGTTCACGGGCTTGGCCATCACCAGCAATGCCTCGGGGAATTTCCTCTATGCGGCGGACAACACGAACAATGTAATAGACATGTACGACGGCAACTTCAACCTGGTGAAGTCGTTCGGTGATCCGAACGTCCCGTCAAACCTCTCCGTGTTCGGGGTCCAGGACATCAATGGCGTGGTTTACGTCTCGTACGCTGTACCGAACGTCGGCGCCGGTGGTTACATCGACCAATTCACGGAGAGCGGTACCTTCGTGAAAACACTGATTCAAGGCCCCCTACTCAACCAAGCCTGGGGCATCGCCGCGGCTCCCGCCAATTTTGGACCGCTGAGCAACACTCTGCTGGTTTCAAACAACTCCGTGAACGGCACCATTAACGCGTTTGACCCGACTACCGGGAAATTCGTGGGTACCATCAAGGACCAGAATGGAAAGGCGATCGTCCTGAACAACCTCTGGGGAATCGCTTTCGGAGGCGGGAGCAAGAGCAATGGTGCGACAAACGAGTTGTTCGTCACCGTGGGTCAGGGAATTGGCCCCGCCGAATTGGCCGGCACCTTCGCATCCATCAAGCCATAACTGACGAAAGGGCCTAAGGCCGAAGACGCAACGAGGGCCGCCTGAAACAGGCGGCCTTTCTGCTTAGGGAGTGGCTGCAAAATTGGGGCGACTTGCTCCTGGAATGGCGTCCGCTGGTCAAACGTCTCGCATCACTCCCTGCGTCCAAAGTGATGCCCGCCTGTGTTGAATCGTTGGCGTAACATCATCCCTAGCGCTCATTGACACGTTTTGGCCAATTTATAATAAGTAAGAGCGTTTGGTTACAGGCAGCCAGGCGGGTTCCGAGTCGCTGATGCCAAGAAAAAGGCCACCGTTTACCGGTGGCCTTTTTCTTTAAAACTTGCCCGCTTCCTAACGCGCTAGCGGCTTAGTTGCTGTCCCCGCCGGCCCGCTTCCACGAAATCAGATCGCCAATCGTGGTGCTGTTCGAAGACGATGTCGGATGCTTGTACGACTCGACTTCCTGGCGCGACGCTTCTTCGCCCACCGCACGGATGCTCAGGCCGACCTTCTTTTCTTCCTGATTCATCTTGATGATCTTGAAGTCGAACTCATTGCCCGGCTCCAGGTGGATCGGCTGTCCGTTCTCATCCGCGGCTTCCGAGTTGTGGCACAGCCCTTCAATACCCTCGGCAATTTCCACGAATGCGCCAAACGCCGCCACGCGCAGAACCTTACCGTGCACAATGTCGCCGACCCTGTGCTTGGCGAAGAACGACTCCCACACATCGGGCTGCATCTGCTTCACGCCCAGCGAAAGCCGCCGCTTGTCAGGCTCGATCGCCAGAACCACGGCCTTGACGCGATCGCCCTTCTTCAACACTTCCGAAGGATGCTTCACGCGAGTCGTCCAGCTTAGATTGCTGACGTGCACCAGACCGTCGATGCCATCTTCAATCTCGATGAACGCGCCGAACTCGGTCAGGTTGCGCACACGCCCTTCCACCGTCGCTCCCACCGGATACTTATCGTGCAGCGTATCCCAGGGATTCGACGCCAGCTGCCGCATGCCCAGCGAAATTCTGCGCTCGGTAGGATTCACGGCCAGCACAACGCACTCCACCTGGTCGCCTACATTGACCAGCTTCGACGGATGCTTCATCCGCTTCGACCAGGTCATTTCGCTGACGTGGACCAGGCCTTCAATGCCCTGTTCCAGTTCAACGAACGCACCGTAGTCGGTCACACTGATCACGCGTCCGCCAACGTGCGCTCCCACAGGATAGCGGTGTTCTGCATCCAGCCAGGGGTCCGGCGTCAGCTGCTTGAAGCCCAGCGACACGCGCTGCTTGTCTTTATCGTACTTCAGCACTTTGACCTGAATCTGGTCGCCCACGTTCACCAGGTCGCGCGGGTGCGTGAGGCGTCCCCACGACATATCGGTGATGTGCAGCAGCCCATCGATTCCGCCCATGTCCACAAACGCGCCGTATTCGGTCAGGTTCTTGACCACTCCGGTCAGCGCCGTGCCTTCTTCCAGATGCTCGAGCGTCTTGCCGCGCTTTTCCGCCTGCTCTTCTTCAAGCAGATTCTTGCGCGAAACCACGATGTTGCCGCGCTTCTTGTTCAGCTTTATGACGGCGACTTCAATTTCCTGGCCCTTCATGCCATCCAGATTGCGAAGGGGACGCAAGTCCACCTGCGATCCCGGCAGGAAGGCGCGAGCGCCGCCAATTTCCACCGTCAAGCCGCCCTTGATGCGCTCCACCACGATGCCCTTGATCGGCTTCTTCTCGTTGTAGGCGCGCTCAATGTCGTCCCATACCCGCAGCCGCTGCGCCTTCTGGTGCGAGAGCTTGATGTAGCCCTCTTCCGTCTCGCCCTTGTCGCGCATGACGTCGATCTCGTCGCCGGCCTTGAACTTCGGCTGCCCTTCATGATCGAGCACTTCCGACAGAGCCACCATTCCTTCCAATTTCGCGCCAATGTCAACCACCACCTGGGTCGCGGTCAGCTTGACCACCGTACCTTTAATGACGTGGTCGTCGCCGACTGCCTCTTCGGTCTCAGTCGTAAAAGTCTCAAGCGCCGACGCAAAGTCGTCGCTGGCTGAAGCCTGAGGGTCGTGTGCTGCCGAACTTGTATCTGGATTTGCAGCCTCGGC
>JBAVYO010000181.1:0-12198 GCA_049698855.1 Terriglobales bacterium | reverse complement strand
GACTTGTCCCCAATCGTCGGCCCGACCGTCTCTCCTGGAGCGGGTGTGCCCGTATAAACGACGTCGAAAAAATTGCGCGAGTTAAATGCTTCGTTACGAACGAAGTCGTAGAGATTCCCGTGCCACTTAGGGGTTCCGGACTTTGTGGTCACTTGCACCGTACCGGACGCCGTACGCCCGAACTGAGCACCGTAATTGGAGGTTAGGACCTTTACTTCCTGGATAGCATCCAGGCTGGGATAAACCATAAGAGTGCTCGACGCGCCGTTAAGGCCGGTATTAAGTACGTCGCTGCCATCGACGTCGAAAGTGTTGTACTCGACGCGCCCTCCATTCACGCTGTACTTCACACTGCCAACTACACCTACCTTGGCTTCGTCCTGGCCCGTTTGATTACTCACGCCGGGCGCAAGCGCGATGAGCTGGGTGAAATTACGGCCGTTGAGTCCGATCGACACGACTTCTTTTTGCGTAATCGTGCCGGACACGCTGGCGGACTCGGTATCCACGGTTCCCACGCCGCCAGACTCCACATTCACTTCGGTTTTCTCGCTCGATGGCACCAGGGGCGCGTCCAGTGTAAATTCGAGCCCCGCAGTCAGGTTGATGTGGTCAAACGTCGTTGGAGCGAAATTGGGAGCCGTTACAATCAGCGTGTAAACCCCCGGCTTCAGTCCCGTGAAGGAATATTTTCCTTTCTCATCGACTGAGGTTTCATATTTTTCCCCGGCATCGTTGGTCAGCGTTGCCTTTGCATCGACCACAACCGCTTGGGTCTGATCGGTCGCCGTCCCGTTGATGGCTGCCTTGGCCGTCGCGGATTCCTGCCCATAACTCATCGCCAACCCCAGAAGCACCAGCGTCAGAACGCCGATAATGCGAGAATAAATTGAGGCGCACACGAGGGGACACGAACGCAAGCTTATCGCTCCGGAAATAAAGTTAAAATGCAATGGCGAAGGGGGTTGTATATGGTGGATCAGCGCGCCGCAACTTAACGGAACGTCAAGCGCGACCGAGGATTCCCTTCCCGGACCCGGCCCATACCGCCAGTTATCCCCGTGAGAATAGGGTAGGATTCACCTAATGTCAAGTAAATAGATCGCCTTTGTTTTATTGCGATTAGCGCTCGATATTGACGCGCTTGTGAAGGTTCTCCACTCGCGTTGCAAACATTGAGCCGCGGCAGGCACCGTGTGTGCTCCAGTCAAACCGGAGCAGGAAACGCATCGAGCGTGCGAAAAATATTTCACATTGGTTGCAAAGTGAACGGACATAAGAGTGACCAGAATCGCCTCATCGGCCAACAGTTATGTACAGGTCCACATGCCGTTCATAGCGGCCGTATTATTGAAGTCACATCAAGAAGAAGAGCTTTTGATCATAGAGGCACGCAATCCACACTAATCCCTTGGCAGTACCACAAGAATGTCTATTAAACTACTTGACATTAGATTGAATCCACCCTATTCTCAAACACGCTACCAGCTTGCCCGTGCAGCTCGCCCCCTCAGTGCCACGGGACCTAAGTTGAGAAACCGTGAAAGGGATAACTATGTCGCGCATGAAATCGATTTTCGCAGTGCTGCTCTTGACCACCCTAGTAGTAGGTGCCGTGCCTCAGGCACAGGCCACAACGAAGGTGGAACTGATAATTGTTGGCGCGTCCGCCGAGTGGCAGACGCTTGGGTTGGCCGCTAATCACCTGGCTGGAAGTGGAGCCGGGCATTGGACAAGCGCTTCCAACGCTATCAACGTGACCGATACTCGCGTGTCGCCCGTCAACGTGGACGCCGGTACGCTATGGGTCGTATGGAATTCCGCCGCCACCGAGGTTTGGGCCTTCGCAAAGGTCGACTCGATCGTCGGAACACGCTGTTACTTTGCTCAACCCGCATGCACCGTGAGCGGTACAATAACGGCTCTCTCGGGCAGCGGTTCAAATCAGATCTCCTCTTCGTTTTGGGGTTCCGACACCGCGTTGCCGGCGGCTGTGCAGGCTTTGTTTACTGCCGGACAGAGCACCACGGTGGCAGCGACCTTTGAACGCCCCGAAGATGCCCAGTTTCTCACCTGCCGCGTCAACTCGATCCTCGGCGCGGGATCCTACGGAGGCGCCGCCAGCGACGGGCTGGACGGCCTTGGTTACAACTCGATCAACGCGCCCGGCGTTTGTCCTGGCAGCGGCCTTGCCTTGGGCGCCTACCAGGGAACTCCCATTAAGAGCGGCTACCCCGGCAGCACGGCCACAGCCAACGTCCTGGCATTCAACATTAAAGGCGATGACCCGATCAGTGGCACCACCATACCGGCTTATACCGTCCTTGAAGTGGGAGCCGCGCCCCTGGTGTTCGTCACCGAGCGAGACAAAGGGCAACTTACCAATTTGACCAACGCCAGTCCTGCACAACTACAACAGGTCTTTTCTGGCACCAACTGCAACGCCAGCGCCTTCGGCCTTCCTGCCGCAGCCATTAACATCTTTATTAACGAGGGCATTTCTGGCCAGGGCAACGTAGCGGAAGCTACGGTTTTCCGTCATCCCACCGTTTACACCGGTTCGAATTCGGGCTCGGTTCTCGGCTTGAGCCAGGAAGCCAATGTGGGCGCCAATAATCCGCTCGCCGGACAGTCAGGCACGTGTCTGAGTGGGTCGGGCGCACGCTATCGTGCAATCGGTTCCAGTGAAGAAACCAAGGCCGTCCAAAACTCTGCCGCGAAGTTCGGCGGTACGGACGGCATCGGTTACGGAGTCTTTAGCTATGGTAACTTCAGCGGGATCGCCAACAATCCCGCCTACGGTTATATCTCGCTGAACAGTGTGGACCCAATCTTTACGACTTATGGGCCGCAGAATTCAACCGGGCTCGGCTACGATCCCGGTCAGCCTGCAACGGCCGGCACGTTGCCCGGTACGGCTAATCTGCCATCGGCGTGCGGCGGGGCATTCCCCTGTGCCGAAAATCAGATCTGGGAAGGCGGTCTTTCCTTCCCCAACCTCCGTAATGGCACTTACCCGGCTTGGTCGCTTCTGCGTTTGGTGGTCGGTAATGGCACCCCGCTGACCAATGCCAAGGCTCTGGTAAAGGCTGCGCAGACGTTCGCAGTGACATCCGTTCCCGACTTCGTCCCATTCGTAAAGACGACGGCGGGCGGGATCACCGATCCCGGTCTCACGCTCGTGCGCTCCCACTACCAACAGTACGACGGTGCCGGCACTACGATTGGGGCAGCGCCGGTTAACAGTGGAACCACAGAAGCGGGCGGCGACTTCGGTGGCCAAATCCTCTCGCCGGCAACCGCAACGACCAAGCAGCAGGTCCAAGGCAACCAAGGCCTTCAGGTCAGACCGTAACTTGAAGCACAGTCCATTCACAAAGAGGGCGGGCCGATTACCGGATCCGCCCTCTTACTTACTTAAACGCAGATCGATTTGGCACTCACGCAAGTCATGTTATAGGACGGTAATCTCGCAGGCGTTGTTGGCATACCCCGCCCCCACGATCCATGAAGGCCCGCGCTTCGCTGGTTTTGTACTCCTACTCGCTTAGCCTCTACTGACCAAGTGTCCAGAAGCCATCTAGCCATCTCATAAGTCGCTATGGGCAGGATGCAGCTTAGCCATGCCGCCGAGATGGTGCTGTCAGCCGCTCGGCAAACGAACCATGTCGCGCTACTGTAGTTTCGCATATTCAGTTCTTGCCTGCCGCAAAACGGGTATGCCAGGGTCGGCATCTGTCCAAAGTGTAAGGAAGTCTTCGTAAGCCGCACGCGCTTTCCCGCGATTGCCTTCCACTACAGCTGCGCGCGCCATTCCGAGATAGGCGAGCGCTCCCAGAGGGTCATTTCCCACCACACCTCGATAGGCATGGAATCTCTGGAACTCTGCGGCGGCCCGGTCGCCTTGATGTAGCAGCAGATAAGCCTGACCGCGCGTATAAACCGGTTGCAGAAGGCCTCCAGGCCCGGGAGACGGGTTCGCCAAGTCATAGGGAGCCGCAGCACGGAGAAGCTCAATCGCTTTAGATGGGTTGTTTCTTTCAATCTCGATCGCCGCACGGACACTTGGCAGCCAATAGCCTTTGATCATCGTGTTTTGCGGGAACCGCTTTTCCAGGTCGTTTGCCAGACTCCGGGCATGCGCGGAGTCGCCCGCTTGCGCGAACACCAATGCTGCCAGAGCCTGCACATCGCGAGTGGGCGCCAGGCTGAGCGCCTGCGCGGCTTCCTTTCGTGCTTTCGCGCGATTGCCAAATTCGGCCTCTCGAAGGGCAGACTCCAAACGCCACTGCGCCGCGATTTCTTTCTCGTCGTTCTGCTTCGCCGATTCGACTGCACGCCAGGAGAATTCGCGCGCCTTATCGGCGTGGCCATGGAACGCTTCCGTATCCGATTGCAACGATAAGAAGACATCTTCAACTCCGGGTTTGCCACTGGCCCATTCCAACTGCTCTGCCATCTCGGAGGTGTCGCCTTCCAGGAACGCTACGCCGTATTCATTGCTCCGCACTTGCGAACTATCAAGGTGCCGTGCCAGAGCTTTCTGATAGGTTCCCTTTGCCTCGTCCAGGCGATTGAGGGCTGCATAGGCACCGATCAGATTGGCATAGTTCACGCCGTCGTCCGGCACTAACTCGGTGGCTTTCAGGTCCTCCGTCAAAGCTCGATCATAGTGTCCAAGTGCGAAGTACGTGGAGCCCAGGTTGATGTGTGCGGCTTCGCTGCGTGGGTACTCCTGCGCCCACAATTCGAATGTTTCCAGATCCTTGGTCAAGTCTCCCGCTACCAGGTCGTAGTAGAAGGCATCGATGCGAATTTTCTCTAACTCGCTTGTGTGGTTACGCAGTTCATAGGCCTTCTCAATATATTCACGGGCCAGCCCGGTCTCGCCTAGATTCGAGTACGACGTTGCCAGCCCCGTATACGCCATGGCGAAACTAGGATCGAGTGCAATCGCGCGCTTCAACAGCGGAATTGATTCTGCATCGCCCTTTTCCGATTGTGCCTTGCTTGCCAAAGAAAAAACCTTCAACGCCTCGAGCGAGGGAGTGGTCGCCTGCTCTACCGGTGCTGCGAACCTCTGAACCGAACTCAAGGACTCCCCAAGTCTTTTACGTACTTGGGTCGCCGCCCGGTCGAGCGCGGCGAGCACTTTTTCTTTCGACGCCGCAGTTTCCTCGACCGCTGCCAGACTTTCTCCACTCTGGCAATTCACCGCATTCAAGTCCAAAACATACTCGCTCCCAAGCTTCGCGACGGATGCACCAAGCACGGCGGCGCCGCCCGTGCGAACGCAAATCTCTAATCCCGTCTTGACCGTCACAGCTTCATCGGCGGATCGGCCCATCGAAAGAAGAGCCTCTTTGATCGTGCGGCCGGGGAGAATGTTCAGAAAAGGCGATTGCTCCAAAGCCACCAACAGTCCTTTCTTTAAGGTGTCGTCGAAAACTGGATCGCCCGTCCGGTTCTCGAAATCGGAAACAAGGATCGAATCTTCATCTGTCAGCGGAGGCTTGCTGCGATGAGAACGCACGTAAAGACCACCGATTGCCAGCGCTGTAATCAGAGCCAGCGATCCCAGCAGCACGGGTGTCTTTGATCTCCACTTTCCGCGGTGCTTTGTTTCGCCCCGTAAAGCGTCCGCCACTTCGTCACCATTTTGAAAACGATCCCGCGGATCGCGCTCGAGGCATTTCAGGATGACAAATTCCCATCTCCGGTCGAGATTCGGAACCAACGTACGCGGCGGAATTGGGCTCTCCTGAATCCGCCGAACCGCCATCGCGAGCGGCGTAGTATCTTCGAACGCTCGCGTTCCGGTTACCATCTGATACAAGACCAATCCAAAAGAGTAGACATCCGAGGCTGGCGTCAGCCCTTTCCCTTCGACTTGTTCCGGCGCCATGTAGGCTGGTGTCCCAAGCACCTCCCCGGTTCCTGTAACCGACACTCCAAGACTGAGATCCGGAGTCGAACGCAGTGCCAGCCCGAAATCGGTGATGACGGCCCGCATTCCTTTGTTGCTTTGAACCAGCAGTACATTGCCAGGTTTAAAATCTCGATGCACAACGCCCGCAGAGTGCGCCGCCCCTAATCCCGCCGCCATCTGCAACGCAATCGGTTGTGCATCGTCCGTGCTCAAGTGCGGCTGGCGGCGCAAAAACTCCGCCAGGGTCTCGCCTTCCAGGAGCTCCATCGTCACGAACACGACCGCAGATGGGCTCGTGCTCGTTTCCGCCTTGCCCGGCTGCCGGAACAAATCGAAAATCCGGCAAACGTTCGGATGGGTCACCTTGCGCGCGAGATTGACCTCTCGCTTGAACCGTTCCAACACCCTGCCGTCATGCAGCAGTTCGCTTCTGATCGACTTTAAAGCGACTCGCTCGCGCAGTTCGGCGTCCTCCGCTTCGTAGACTTCCCCCATTCCGCCGCGCGCCAGGAAACGCCTGATCCGGAACCGTTCGGCAAGGAAATCGTTGGGCAGAAAAGATTGACTCGGCCTGCGTGCGAGAGATGTGGAACTCCTCGGAATCGCAGGATCGGAGAGGAACCCGCCCGATTCCACGTAGTGCGCCAGCAGCCGCTCCACCTCGTGCCGCACCTGAGAGTCTGCCGCAGCCGAGTTAAGAAACGAACTTCGCTCAGCAGGAGTTTTCTCAAGCGCACTCTCGAAAAGCGCCTTAACATTCTCCCATTGCTGCGGCGTCAATTCCATGGCATTGCTTCGAATCGGCCTACAGCCAAGCTTCTTCTACAGTTCCGTCGCTTCACCGGTCAGAAATTAACCGGCCTCGCAAGCCTTCGCTCGATTTGCATCATCAGGTCCTCGGTCATCGAAGCCTTCAGACCATGCCGCTTCACCGCGCGCACGATGGTCCCGCCAATCGCATCCAATTCCGGTGGACGCCCGTTTGCAATGTCTTTCTGCATCGAACTTCGCATCCCGGGCGGCGCGCCTTTCATCAGTCTAAGGATATTTTCAGTATCGATCTTCGCGCCCTCGGCCAAGGCCGCCGCGCACGTCTCGCGCACGCATCCCTCGAGCTGCCGCATCGTATCTGCATCCGCTAACACATCGCCAATCGTCCTGTCGAAGGCGCTCGTCGTCAGCGCGAACGGGCCAAGAAAAACTAGCTTGCCCCACATGAGCGTCGCTTCGTCACCGATGAAATTGCATGTGAACCCAATGGGCCGCAGTCTCTCGCACAACGGCCCCAGCAGTTCGCGGCCTTGCGCGGCCATATTCAGGATCAAGAAGGGTGAGCGATGAACGAAATGCCCCGTGCCGATCCGCTCCATTTCGCCGGCGATTGTCGCCGGGATCACGCGTTCCACGCCGTATTTCGACCGCAGCAATTTCAGATGATCGATTCCGTTCAGCAGCGGCACGATTGCGCCCACCGAAGCCGGATCGGTGATCAAGTCCAGTGCGGATTCCAGTTGCGTTCCCTTAACGGTCAGCCACAAAACATCCGCTGGTGGCGCTGTTGCGGCCCACTCCACTTCTCCGGACCAATCCCCCAGAGCACCCTCAAGTTGAATTTGCCGCGGATGCGCCGCGAGTTTATCCGGTCGAACGACCAGCGTGACATCTTCTCCGCAACGAGCCAAAGAAGCGCCGATCACTCCGCCGACTCCACCAGCTCCAAGAATCGCGTGTCGCATGGCTATACGGATGTCCTCGGACTGAGTTTAGGATTCCTGAACAAACGACCGCAAGAAGAATAATCCCAATTCCTCAACTCAACCATTGGTTTTCGATGGTCTTTTGTTTTAGACTCCGCTGGCAGTTGGAAAACGCCGATTTGGAGAAACCAGTGAGAGCTTTCGGCAGAAGAACGTGGGTCGTAAGAATCTCGATCGCCCTGCTCGCTTTGGCCGCAATATGTCTGGCACAAGTCCCAAGTACGCCCGAATTTCAGCCGGTTCCGGAATTGGGCTTTCGAGTCGCTCCGGATTATTTCGAAACTCCACCCGGCGCAACCCAGGGCGAGGCTTCAGGCATTGCGCTGAACTCAAAAGGACACATTTTCCTTTTTCAGCGAGCGAAGCCGATGCTGGCCGAATATGACGAGCACGGGAAATTTATACGGAGCATCGGCGAAGGGCTCTTCGATCATCCCCACGGTTTGCGGATCGACGCCGACGACAACATTTGGACCACCGATGACGGAAACCATCTCGTTCTCAAGTTGAATCCGGCGGGGCGCGTTCTTCTCGTTCTCGGGCGCAGAGATTGGGGCGCCGAAGCTAATTGGCTCTTCAACAAGCCTGCCGACGTGGCTTTCGGCACGAATGGCGATATTTACGTTGCCGACGGCTACGGAAATTCACGGGTCGTCCGTTTTGATCGCGACGGCAACTTCATCAAGGCTTGGGGAAAATTTGGAACCGGCCACGGCGAATTCATTTTGCCCCACACTGTAGTCGTCGACAAGGAAGACCACGTTTATGTCGGTGACCGCGAAAACAAGCGAATTCAAATATTCGACCGGGACGGGAACTTCCTCAAAGAATGGACCGGCATCGGATATCCTTATGGCCTTGTGATCACGCCCGACCAGCATCTTTGGATGGCCGATGGCGGCTACGACCGGATTGTTGAACTCGATCGGGATGGAAAGATCCTCGGCGCATTCGCCGAGCCGGGTCATGGCCCTGGCCAGTTGGCATGGGCGCACTTTCTTGCCGTTGGACCAGACCGCAAGATTTATGTTGCCGATGTTTTGAATTGGCGTTTCCAGGTTTTCGTGCCCACAGAGCCAACCGGCAAAATGACCAAATATGTTCCATCCGTGAGGATGTTCTGGGACTCCATCCCGAGCACTGGTTGGTTCTCAAGACAGAGGGCTTTACCGAAGAAATAAACGGAACGGGCGCGCCAGCCTGAAGTTGGAGCGTGCCCCTAGAACTCTTGATTCGATACCCCGCTCGCCTTACGATGCTTTTCCAAGATTCTGTAACAGTCCGCCTACCATCTCCATCACATTGTCGTGGGCCGGAACCTCACCGCTAGGCGTCAGGTGGTTGACGATCCTGGGCAGTAATTGCGCAATCGCTGAACTCGCCATATCTGGAGAAATCCCAGCCTTGGCCGCAAGCGCCTGCACCTGCTCGCTGCCGAGCACCTGGTGAACCTGATCGGCGGAAATCGGTTGATTCTCCCCGTTCCCCACCCACGACGAAGCCACCGCACTGAGCCCTTTGTCGTGAAAACTCTGCACCAGCCCCTCTAGACCGCCAGGCTGATTCTGAATCATCCGCAGCAAGCCCGAGGCCAGCGGATTCGAGGTGCCGCCCAGCACTTTCTCCATTGCCTGATTTTCTAAACTGTCGAGTAAACCCATAGCGTCTCCCATTTTTGAATTGAAAATTCCGACCTTAAAGACCGCAGAGAACGCGAAGATCGCAGAGCCATTTCTTCAGCCCTCTGCAATCTCAGCGGCCTCTGCGGTTAATGCCTTTTCTCTTCTACTTCTGTTTCGCGATGACCTTGTCTTTGATCTTGTTGTAAGTCGCCTGGGGAAGAATCTTCTTCTGCACCAGGTCCGTCTTTTTCGCATACGGACGGCCGTCGATGATTTTCTGCGAGTACGCCGCTCCGATTCCGGGCAGAGCATCGAGCTGATCCTTGGTCGCCGTGTTGATATCCAGCAGATCGGCGCTCGTAGCCAATGCTGCTGGCTTTTTCGCCGGAGCGGCTGCCGTTTGCGCTGCAGCCATTCCACTAATCAAGCTGAGAGCGAATATTGCCACCACAATTTTACCCATTAAGTTCTTGGACATGAATTTCTCCTAAAAGATTTGTCGTAAGACTTTCACTCACCAGCGAGTAGCTCCAAACGCTTGGTATCAAACCCGCGGGGAGGAATCTCCCTCCTCCCCAGGGTCGGCTGCCCCTACTCTTTTTCCGCTGCCTTGTAGCCCGCCGCCTTGGCCTCGGCTTCGGTCATGAATTTCCCTTCCTTCGTATTGCCGTAGTAGCGTCCGCTCGAGTGATAAACACCGGACTTGGTGTTAACCCAGACCTTCCCACTGGCCTTCGCGGCCGCGATGTCGGCACTCGATGCGGTTGTGCTCCCGGCTGACTTTGTGCTTGCCGGCTTCGCTGCGGGAGCTGCTGCTGACGCACTGCTCGCTGGTTTTGCCGCAGAAGCCGGTGCCGCTGCCGGTTTCTCTGCCGGCGCGCTGGCTGCCGCGCTCGAGTCCGCCGCATCTTTCTTCTTACGCGACTTCTTGGTCGTCGTCGCCGAAGTATCGCCGCTCGCCGCCGTCTTATCGTCGGCCGCGGCCGCGTCTTTCTTCGCTTTCTTCGATTTCTTCTTTGTTGTCGTGGAGGTATCGGTGCTATCCGTCGTGCTCGCCTGCGCCGCTGCCATTACAGGTGCCAACGCGAGCGTAAACGCAAACGATAGAACGGCCATCCACAGGGTAAGTCTGCGCTGGAAGTTCGTCATTTCTTTATTTCCTCACAAGTAAGAGGCAAGATGCCCCGTATTTTACGAACCGCTCCCCTTTAAACCTGCCTTAGTCAAAAAGGTTGCGTTGAAAATCCCAGAAACATTACATCGCAGTTCGTCACGAGGTCAACAAAAAGGTACGGGGCCCTTCCCGGGCGGAATGGCCCCCAAGTTCAAAATCTATGGCTAGGCATAGATCCCGCGCTGCCGAATCGTGTAAGCGACACGGTCAATCGCCAACATATACGCAGCAATGCGGTTATTCACGCCATGCGTCTCGGCGTACCGTACCACATCGTCGAATGCCGTGACCATGATGTCCCCTAGGCGATCGTTAACTTCCGATTCCTTCCAGAAGTACCCCTGCCGGTCCTGCACCCACTCAAAGTAAGATGTGGTCACACCGCCGGCGTTCGCCAGAATATCGGGAATCACGAACACTTTCTTCTCCGCGAGAATATCGTCGGCCGCCGCTGTCGTCGGGCCGTTCGCACCTTCCGCAAGAATTCTGCACTTTACGCGATCCGCATTCTGACTCGTGATTACGTTTTCCGTGGCTGCGGGAATTAGAATCTCGCATTCGGTCAGCAGCAGATCGGCCGGATCGTGTTTCTCCGCTCCCGGAAAACCGTGAATTGTTCCATTGCGCTGACGGAACTCCCACAACGCTTCCAGGTCGAGTCCGTTCTTGTTGTAGAGACCGCCGCCAACTTCCAGAATGCCGATGACCTTGTATCCAACCTCGGCCATCAGCCGGGCCGCATTCGATCCCACGTTGCCAAATCCCTGCACGATGACCCGGGCTTCACTCCGGTTTATGCGTAGTTTTTTGATCGCCTCTTCGCATACCATCAGCACGCCGCGCCCCGTGGCCTCGCGCCGTCCGCGCGATCCGCCAATGTTAATCGGCTTGCCCGTCACCACCGCCGTCACCGTCTGGCGAGCGTGCATCGAGTAGGTGTCCATCATCCACGCCATTACCTGCTCGTTGGTATTGACGTCGGGCGCCGGCACGTCTTTTTCCGGGCCAATGAAATCGAACAGTTCCGACGTGTAGCGCCGAGTCATCCGCTCCAGTTCGCCCATCGACATCTTGTGCGGATCGCAAATGATTCCGCCCTTCGCCCCGCCAAACGGAATATTCACCACCGCGCACTTCCACGTCATCCAACTGGCCAGCGCGCGCACTTCGTCCAGATTGACGTCGGGCGAGTAGCGCACGCCACCCTTCGCCGGCCCGCGCGCAATTGAGTGCTGCACGCGATAGCCCGTAAATACTTCGAGGTGCCCGTCATCCATCTGCACCGGTATATGCACGGTAATTTCGCGGCTGGGACTGCGCAGCACCCGCCACAAGCCTTCGTCGAGGTTCAGCTTGCGCGCCGCCAGGTCGAAGCGCGCAGCCTGCGCAAGCCAAGGATTAGTCTCCTGTTCCAGATCGATAGTCTTCATAACGTCTCCGAATAAATTCTCCAAATTATGGCAAGTCGACCCTTGAGAATAAAGTGCTCACTCCATCAGGGGCAAACCTTTGAGAGTATATGGTCTGCCCAAAGCCCGAAGCAAGCCGTCTTCCCCGGCCACGGCGTCCTAATTTGCCTTTCTTAACCTCAGCATCACGAACAAAAACATTAAATCTGCAAGCGCCGAAAAAGGGTTTGGCCAAGCTGTTGGTTTTCTCAAGTCTGCGCGACTCTGTTCGGGAAGGTAACTAGGAGGCTATCGCCGGCCTCGGAGG
>JBAVYO010000180.1:0-3517 GCA_049698855.1 Terriglobales bacterium | reverse complement strand
GAGCCGTCGTGGTTATGAAATCAAGCGCAGCAGATGTGAGCGAAGCGAGCAGCAGCAAGTCGAAGTTGAGGCGCTTGCGCGGCGTCCGAGCCGCGCGCCGAAATCCCGAGCGAAGCCGAGGGAGCTTGTCCCCTGCCTGCTCCACGCCGTTCTTTGGAACCCGCCACACTCTCAAGGTGTCAAATCCCTCAGACACGCGCGTGCCGTTCCGATCCACAAGGAGAGATTCCGATGGCATTCTCAACGGCAGGTGGTGGTGCGCGCGGTCCTCAGATGAACGTCACGCCTCTGATTGACGTTCTGCTGGTGCTGCTCATTATTTTTATGCTGGTAGTAATTAACGAGAAACCAAAAGGTCTGGACGCGCAGATCCCGCAACCGGTGCCGTCGACGGCGAAGAACATCCCGCCACCGCAGGCGACAATCGTGATTCAAGTGCGGCGCGCTCCGGCGGGTGCCGAGCACCCGCTGGTGAAGGTCAACGAAGAGGTTGTGGAGTGGGACCATCTCCGCGAGCGCCTGCGGGATATCTACGCCATTCGCGTGGAGCGCATCGCCTACATCGAAGCCGACGACGATATCGATTTCCAGGATGTAGCCGACGTAATCGACACCGCGCGCCGCGCCGGAGTAGACCGCATGGGACTGCTGACGGAGGATGGCAGGCATACGGCGATGAGCGGGATAAAAGTCTGACCTTCCCGCGGTGACTGGCTTATCGGTTCATCAACGTGCTGGCGGCTCTTCGGTAACCTCGACGAGGCCACATTTTGCAGTCTCTGCGACCATGCAGGCGAAATTTCCTGCGATAGCCCAAGTCTTAGTCATGGTGCCATCCCGTGGCAAGACCCAGAATTTTGCACGTTGTCCGTATAGGTTCTCAACAACGCCGTCCGACAGATAGCAGCCCTGGAAGTTACAATTCGGAAATTCATTCGGACCGCGCAAACCGTGAACCCAGTTTTCTCCATCTTTAGAGTGCAATGAAACAGGCGCACTGTAACCGCCGCCCTTTTCGCGATCAAGGTATTCGATCCCAAAGGCCCAGTATTCGCCGTCGTGTACGAATACCCTTGTGGCATAGACGTCGTCTAGGTGCACAAGCTTCCACAATCTGCCTGCATCCGATGTAACTGCGTATCCGACCGCAATTTGAGGTTGTCGAATGCCGATTAAGTAGTGAGTCGGGTCGAGCGCAGCTACTGAAAGTACCTCAGTATAGCGGCGCAGTTCCTCGTCCGTTTTCAAAGAGGTGGCATCTTCCCAGTGCTGGCCCCCATCATGCGTCAACTTCACAGTGCTATTCAAAAAGGGGGTTCCCTGCACTTCGTCCAACATTCCGATTCCAGTCTTTCCCCGACGGCCTGATAGCACGGCGATACCGTGAGCAGCATCCGAAAAAGAAAATGCTTGTACGGTATCGGGCCCTAGGTCGTGGGAAACCCACGTTTGACCACCATCTACGGTTGAAAGCAGTAAGCCGCCTTCACCACCCGCGTGGCCCATAGTCTCGTTCAAGAAGGTGATGCTTAGCAGTGTCCTTCCTCCAGGGATCTTGTGCCTAAGCTTCCACGTATTTCCCCCGTCGCTAGAAGATGCGATCGTCTCTTCCGTCCCACACAACCAGAAGATGTCGCCAATCGCAGCAATATTAGTCGGTTTAAGGGGAGGATGGACATCGCGCCATCCATGCGCCAGTGGGGTAGATTCTGGGGCCTGCGGGGTTACAGGCTGCACTTTTTTCGCACATCCGGCCGATAACACGATGAGCAAAAGGGACAGCAGTAGGCGTTTACACATGGTTCCTCACGAGTAGACTAATAGAAAGGCACAGTCTAACATGGAGAACCTACTAACTTGATCGACATTTCGCCGCCGATGCGCTGCACTCATAGTTATACTTTAATGTTGTGGATGTAGCTGGCATGAACAGCTTGTAATACTGGACGTTCACTCGCTCGCCCGGCTCTTAATCCATATCGGCGTTCCTAAAAACCCAAACGCCTCGCGAATCTGGTTTTCGACAAAACGCTCGTAGGAAAAATGCAGCTTCACCGGACGATCCGTAAACAGCACAAACGTGGGCGGCGCCACTCCCGCCTGCGTCATGTAATAAATACGCACGCGCTTGCTTACCGGCACCGAGGCGCGGTCGAAATCAACCATCTTCAGGAACCGGTTCATCTCGCTGGTCGTGACGCGTTTGCGCCGTTCGACCGCCACCTGCTCAATCAACGGCAGAATTTTCTCCGTCCCCTTGCCGTTCTGCGCGGAGATAAACAGCACCGGCGCATAGCTCAGAAATTTCAGCCCATAGCGCAGCCGCTCTTCATAGAGCTTGCGATCCTGCGGACGCTTCGAATCCTGAATGCGCGCCGTTCGTGACTGGCTGATGGCGCGCTTCTCACCGCTGGCAATCAGGTCCCATTTATTGACCACGATAATCACCGACCGGCCGCTCTCATGCGCGTATCCCGCGATGTTCGCATCCAGCGCGCTCACGCCCTCGGTCGCATCCATCATGAAGAGCACGATGTCCGCGCTTTCAATGTTCTTGCGCGCCATCACCACCGATAGTTTTTCCGCCATCAACTCGGTCTTGCCTTTGCGCCGAATACCAGCCGTATCGATGAAGCGAATTTTGCGCCCCTTATATTCGACGACCTCATCAATCGAATCGCGCGTCGTCCCTGCAATCGGCGACACAATCGCGCGGTCGCTGCCCGTGAGCCGATTCAGCAGCGTCGATTTGCCAACGTTGGGATGGCCGATGATGGCGACTTTGATTTCGTGAGGCGCGGGCTCCGCAGCTACTAGGTCGTCCTCCGCCGGTCGCTGGTCGTCGGTCGTTGGTCGTTCGCCATGCACGTGCGGGTCTTGCTCTTCGTCTTCTTCCGTGCCCTCTGTGTCCCCCGTGGTTAAGCTCTTCTTTGATTTCGCCAGAGGCGGGAACAGCGGCAGTACCGCATCCAGCAGATCATCAAGCCCTCGACTGTGCTCGGCCGAGATCCCAAACACCTCTCGAATCCCCAACTCGTGAAACTCCCCAACCAGCGATTCCTGCTTGTCACTATCAACTTTGTTCACCGCAAGAAACAGCGGCTTTCCCATGCGCTGGAGCTGACGAATCAGCTCACGATCGGGCCCGGCCAACTCCGTGCGGGCATCGACGACCATAATGATTCCAACAGCTTCTTTCAGCGCGACCTTCGCCTGCCGAAAAATTTCCGACGGGATGAAATCCTTATCCTCGGGAATAATGCCGCCCGTATCTACCACGCGAAATGCGTGTCCGCGCCATTCCGCCTCGCCATAGAGGCGGTCGCGCGTGATGCCGGGCTCATCGCCGACAATGGCACGCCGCGATCCCGTGAGTTTATTGAACAGGGTTGACTTGCCAACGTTGGGCCGGCCCACGATGGCGAGTAGAGGCAAAACCGGCGAATTGGTGGTTGAAGGAGTTTGTTTCACTGACCACTGGCCACCGACCACTGGCCACTAGGTATTATAGAGACTC
>JBAVYO010000179.1:0-20349 GCA_049698855.1 Terriglobales bacterium | reverse complement strand
AGACGATTTTGCCGACGCCTTCCATGACATGTTCTTCAATCTCGCGCCCCCAGGCTCAGGATGTTGAGCGTGGCAAATCCAAAAACCAGCGCCCAGAGGATGTTGTAGACCTCCTCGCGGCTCGACGACAGCAAGAAGAGCGCAGGCAGCATCCCCGCAGCCATCTGGTGCATCATGCCGCCAAGCCCCCACCCGTGCGCCTGACTCACCGCCGCAATAAGCGGCGAATAGTACCGAGCCGCAGGATTGAATCGTCCAGGAATTTTCATACGAACAGGAACTTTGATGCGAAAACGAATGCTCATGCGAAAAGCCGATCTTACAGTGTTTAAGATCGCCAGTCAGCGGGGACGTGCCTTTCTGATTATTCCCGGCACCACATTTATTCTCCGCCGTTACAACCGCAGAGGGACACCGGGGTCGCAGCTTGAACTCTTCCTCGTAAACTGAACCCTCCCCATTGTCATTCCGAGCCGCCCGCAGGCGCAGCCGAAGGCGAGCGAGGAATCTGCATTCAGATCAAGCCTCCTCTGTTGAAGCAGTGAATGGGCAAATCGGACGCGACGTGCGGAGGCGCAGAAGCAAGTGTTGCTGCTGGGAAGATCCGACCCGGTGAAGGTAACTAATTGATTGTATTGATGATACCACTCTTATGTTGACCATGTGTGGCAGTTTGCCGTACACTGACTGCAGAGGAGCCATGGCGGCCGTATCCGCAACACGCAACGAACGACTCGATGCGCGAGTCACTCGCGAAGAAAAAAAGATTATCGAAGAAGCCGCCAGTCTGCGTGGCACCTCGGCCTCGGATTTCTTACGAATGGCAGCGAAGGAAGCTGCTCTTAACACAATCCGTGAACACGAGACCCTGACTCTTACAGAAAATTCCAGACGGGTTTTCGTGGAAGCGCTCCTGAATCCGCCCGCGCCGAACCAGAAGGCGATCGCCGCCGCCAAGCGATATAAGCGTGAGATCGCCTAGTTGGCAGACCAAGAAAAACAGTTCAGATTTGAGCCGCTCGATAAGCGAGTCCATAACCGGGGAGCTTTTTCTTGCGAGCACGAAGCGCTGAATATCTACCTAAAGGAAAAAGCAAATCAGGATGTACAGAAGCGAGTAGCCGCTGTCTTTGTTCTAACACCCGACGGCAAAACCATCGCCGGCTACTACACACTTTCTCAATACACAATCGAACCCGGCAAATTGCCCGATGAAGCCGTGAACCGCTTGCGCCTGCCACACTACGATAAGTTGCCGGCAACTCTCCTGGGAAGACTGGCGCGTAGCAAACAATTCAAAGGAGCCGGGCTTGGAGAAATTCTGCTCATGGGAGCGCTCGAAAAGGCTCTGCTCCACAGCAGAAACATCGCCTCGCTGGCCGTTGTTGTAGATGCAAAAGATGAGAAGGCCCGCAACTTCTACCTGAGTTACGGATTCATCGCCCTTCCCGATCATCCCACCCGCCTCTTCATGCTGATGCAGACGATTGAGCAATTGTTTCGGGGAGCGGCGGAGCGATGAGGTCAAGTTTCCGGCCCTCGGGGCGCTAAAGGAGCCGATTGCGCGGGATGGCAGAATGCGCGGAGGCATCTGCGGCTGGAGCCGACGGGAAATCGTTCTTGTTAAATTACAGGAATTGTACAAACTCATGCCGAGCGACAAGGTCAACACGAAAACACGCGAAGGATGGCGTGAACTCGGTTTTTTCTATGACGTGGATGACAACGCCAAAGTCTGGACGTTGATTGGATCTCGATCAGGCCTGCTTTGTTTTCGGGACAAGCCACGCCCGGTCAGCGACGCACGCTGCTCGCGGCCTCGCTCGGATGGATGCTCGATTCCTTCGACGCCATGCTCTACGCGCTCGTCCTCACCCACGTCATGCGCGATCTTGGCACGTCGAAAGCGACCGCGGGGCTTGCCATAGCAAGGTCGCCGACGGGGTGCCGGCGACACATAACGCCTTCGCTCCTCCGTCACTTGCCCATGCTAGCCAACGGCGGATAAAATCATGGCAGGCGTGGTGTAGTAACTGAGGGTTTGCAATGCCTTACGATCAAACCAAGGAAAAAGCGCACGAACTGATAGACCGCATGGCCCCCAGCCAGCTGTCCGCTGTGGTCGGTCTGTTGGAATCCATGCTCGATCCCGTCTCCCGCGCCATCGCCAACGCCCCCATTGACGACGAACCGGAGAGCGACCTGGAGCGTAAGGCCGTCGCCGCCTCAAAGACTTGGATGGCGCAGCATCCCGGTGAGGGCATCCCTCACGAAGATATCGTCGCCGAATTGGGCTCCTCCGCCGAAGACGCCAAGCGCTGATTGGAACCGGAGTGAGGAAGATTATCTTTACCGCCCCGGCGCGAGCCGATATTCGCCAGATTGATCGCGACACCGCCATGCGCATCCTCACCACTCTCCACCGTTTTGCGGAGACGGGCCAAGGCGACATCAAGAAGCTGCAAGGCGACTCCAGCGAGTTGCGCCTCCGCGTTGGCGATTACCGCATCCGCTTCACCGAGGAACTGCCGGACACCCTGGTCATTCATTCCGTTAGACACCGCTCGGAAGCCTACCGCTGACCTGGCCAGACCCGCACTGTATCCCTGCTACAATCCTCATCCGCATGCCCATCGGCCCCATCCAACTCATCCGCCAAGCTACTCCCGGCCAGCGCCGCACGCTGCTCGCGGCCTCGCTCGGATGGATGCTCGATTCCTTCGACGCCATGCTCTACGCGCTCGTCCTTACCCACGTCATGCGCGATCTTGGCATGACCAAGTCCACCGCCGGCCTGCTCTCCACTTTGATGCTGCTCGCCTCCGGCATCGGCGGCATCCTCTTCGGCTTCCTCGCCGACCGCATCGGACGTAAGCGCGCTCTCCTTCTCAGCATCCTGACTTACTCACTCTGCTCGTTCGCTTCCGGCCTCTCCACATCCATCCTCATGCTCGCCATCTTCCGCTTCATTCTCGGCCTCGGCATGGGCGGCGAATGGAACACCGGAGCAACCCTAGTCGCCGAAACCTGGCCCGACGATCTCCGCGCCAAAGCCCTCTCCATCGTGCAAAGCTCCTGGGCCATCGGCTTCGCGCTTGCCGCGCTGGTCGCGGGAATCGTGCTGCGCTATGCCAACTGGCGCATGGTGTTCTTCATCGGCATCCTGCCCGCCCTAGTCACACTTTGGATTCAAAACAAAGTCCCCGAATCGGAAATGTGGCTCGAACACGAAAGAGATACGAATCGTGAACCACGGAGTAAGCAGAGCGCGCTGAGAAGTTCGGGAAAAAGCTCGTCCTTACCCGCCCCAGAGCTTGTTTCAAATATATGTTTGGGGAAGGGCACGGCTTCAGCCGTGCCGCCATCAGCCGCCACCGACGAGGCTTTAGCCGCTGAGGGAAGGCCGCCCCACCCGCGATCTCAGCAAACTCTGCGGTTAAACGATTCGCCGCAATCAAACGCCCCGTCCGGTAACTCCTTCTTCTGCATCTTCCGCCCGCCCTATCTCAAAAGCACTGCCGCCCTGCTCTTCCTGAACCTTTTCGGGTTATTCGGCTGGTGGGGATTATTTCAGTGGATTCCCGCCTATCTCTCACTGCCTATCGCGCGGGGTGGCCGCGGCTTCAGCGTGCTGGACACCACTTCCCTGCTCGTCGTCCTCAACCTATTCGGTATGTTTCCCGGATATCTCAGCTTCGGATGGGTTGCCGACCGCCTCGGCCGCCGCCGCTCTTTCATCCTCTATCTTCTCGCCGCCGCGTTCCTCATCCCCCTCTACGCCGTCGCCCGTTCTCCAGCCGCCATGTTAGTCCTCGGAGCCATCGTCGCATTCTTCGCCACCGGATGGTTCTCCGGATGCAGCGTGATCGCCAGCGAAATCTACCCCACCAGCCTGCGAGCCCGCGCCTTAGGATTCACTTACACCGGCGCACGCGCCATGAGCAGCGTCGCTCCCTTTGTAATCGGCCGCGTCGGCGACCTGAAAGGACTAACTTGGGCCTTCTATCTTTGCGCCGCGGCGTTCTTACTCGCGAGTGCGATGGCCACGCAGTTACCCGAAACCAAAGGCCGCAGTCTGGAGTAAGGCGTCTTTTGTCGGCGGTCGTTCGTCACTACTCTTCAGTCGTCGTTCGTTAGTCATTAGCAACTATGACTCTCCGAACGACCAGCGACAGACGACCGCCGACGATTTACTCCATCATCTCCACCACTAACTCCTCGTCCCGCGCCCGCTCCGGCAACTGAATCAGCACAATCGCCACCAGCACCAGAGCAATGCCCACGCCCTGCATTGTTCCCAACAATTCTCCCAAAGCCAGCGCCGCAATCACGATGCTGAACACCGGCTCCAGGCAACTCGCCACAATCGCGCGCGTCGGTTCCAGATACTGCAACCCCGCGAAGTAACACGAAAACGGCAGGAGCACCGATAGCAGCGAAAACACGGCCATGAATCCCCACTGCGCGCGCCCATAGTGCGCCGCCACAATCTTCCAGGGAGGATTCACCAGCATCCAGAACGCCGCTGCCCCCACCAGCACCCACAGCAGCACTTTCCATCGGTCGTAGCGCGCCAGCACGCTGTGCCCGCCCACGTTGTAAAAAGCGAATGAAAATGCCGCCAGCAGCGCCGCCGTCACCCCGCGTGCATCCATGCGAAATCCGCCCGATCCCACCAGCCCCACTGCCAGCGTGCATCCCACCACCGCAAATCCCACCGCCGCTATTCTTCGCCAAGACGGCCGCTGCTTTCCGCGCACCGCGGTATATAACAGCACCCACACCGGAGCCGTGTATTGAACAATGATCGCCGTCGCCACGTTAGTCCGCTGAATCGCAACATAGTAAAAGTAATTCGAGGCAGCTACTCCCAAAATTCCTAGCAGTAACAACCCCGCCAGATCACGCCCCGGAACGCGCAGCGCAGACGCTCCCCTTCGAGCCAGTAACAGCGGCAGCAAAACCGCCAGCGACAAAGTTACACGGCTCTGCGACAAGATCAGCGGATCGATTTTCCCCAGCGCCGCCCCACCCGCCAACAAACGCCCCGTAAACGCCGCCCGTCCCAGCGTCGCCGAAATCCCCCACAGCAGCGCCGCGCTCCCTATATAAAGGTAGCCCCGCAACGCACGCGGACGAGCGCCCGCCGCGTGCAACGTATCCTCCCGCGCACCATTTTCCCGCGCGTCGTTTTTCCGCGCCCTATCTTCCGGCGCTCCGCCCCTCGGCATCTCCGTCCTCACGCCACGTGCTCGATCGTGTAAGTAATCGTCGCCGTCTTCTCCAGCATCGCCGAAACCGAGCAGTACTTTTCTTTCGAAAGCCGCACCGCGTCTTCCATCGACTTCTTACTCACTTCGCCGCGCACAATATAAGTCAAATGAATGGCCGTATACACTGCCGGATAACCCTCCGCCCGCTCCCCCTTTGCCCGCACCTCCAGCCCCGTGAACGGCTCGCGCTTCTTCCTTAGAATTCCCACCACATCCGACGCCGTACACCCGCACAGCGCTACCAGCACCAACTCCATGGGAGTGCTCGCCGTCTTCTCCTTCGCCGTATCCATCACCACCGCGTGCCCCGACGTGGCCTCTCCCACATACCGCTCCGCATCCGTCCATCTCACCGCCGCTTCGATCATCGGAAGTCTCCCCTGTCATGATCTTCTATACCAGATTTTTGTGTGCCGGGGCCCCACGTTTGCGCCGTACTCTTCGGCAGCCAACCACGGGAATGTGCTTCGGGCCAAAGTCGACATACGCGACAGAGGCGAACGTAGGGCGTCCCCAATCGCCAGCAGTTCGGCCCGACACTAAGTTCCGCACTAGCGGAGGAGTCGCACTACCTCGGTAACGGTTGGTTCGTTCCCATTCTGTTTGGGTGTTTCCGCATCATCTCCCAGCGTCGGAGTATCACCCTCTCCCGGCGCGAGGAACAAATTGCTCTCCAGGCCGTGTTGCTTCGTGTACAGATCGAAGTAACGTCCGCGAAGCGCATAGAGTTCTTCGTGAGTGCCGCGTTCGACGATCTGGCCTTGTTCGACCACAAGAATCTGATCGGCGCGACGAATGGTCGACAAACGGTGCGCGATCACAAAGGTAGTTCGGCCCTGCATCAGGTAGGAGAGGCCTTGCTGGATCATCTGCTCGGACTCGGAATCGAGGCTGGAGGTAGCTTCGTCCAGAATCAAAATGCGCGGTTCAGCCAGAATGGCGCGTGCAATTGAAATGCGCTGCCGTTGGCCCCCCGATAGCTTCACGCCGCGCTCACCGACAATCGTGTCGTACTTGTCAGCGAAGCTCTCCGCAAATTCATCGACGCGAGCGATCTGGCATGCACGCATCACGGCTTCGTCGCTGGCGTCAGGGCGGGAGAACGCGACGTTCTCGCGGATGGTACCGTCGAATAGAAACGATTCCTGCAACACGACTCCAAGCTGGGTGCGGTACGAATCGAGGCGCACCGTGCTCAAGTCGATGCCATCCACCAGGACCTTGCCCTTGGTCGGAACATAAAACGCGGAAATCAATCCGATGGTTGTCGATTTGCCAGATCCCGACGATCCAACCAATGCTGTTACCGTGCCTGGGGCAGCGTGGAAGGATACATCTTTCAGCACGGTGCGAGTGCCGTCGTAACTAAAGCTGACCGCTTCAAAATCAATGTTGCCCTTGATTGCCGGCAGAGTGACGGTGCGCCGAGGATCGCTGTCTTCCGCAGGTTCCGACAGGATTTCATGCGTGCGCTCCAGTCCGGCCAGCGCTTCCGTGATCTGCGTGCCGACCTGGACAATCTGCATGATGGGCGCAATGAGGAATCCCATGAACAAGGTGTAGGTAAAAAAGCCGCCAATCGTTAATGTTCCGGCCAGAATCTGCTTGGTGCCGACAAACATGATGACCGCCCCGACTACGCCGAGAAGGACGCTTGCCGAAAGTCCCATGACGGAAGTCGCAGTGAGCGAGCGCAGAACATTGTCGAGAAGCCGCGTCACGCCGAGCGAGAAAACCTTTTCCTCGCGATCCTCGGCGTGATAGCCCTTTACCACCCGCACGCCACCAAGAGACTCCGACAGGCGGCCGGTGACTTCGGCGTTGATTTTGCCACGCTCGCGAAAGATGGGACGGATCGTCTGAAATGCTTTTTTCAAGGCGAGTCCGAAACACAACAGGAAGCCAAACGCGAGTACCGTCATCAATGCGCTGATTCGGAACAGAACCACCAAAGCGATCCCGGCCGTGAGCAGTCCGCCGATAAGATCTACAAGGCCGGTACCGATCAGGTTGCGGACGCCTTCCACGTCGGTCATGATGCGCGAGACCAACACTCCACTTTTGGTTGAATCATGAAACGAGACTGGCAACCGTCCGATATGAGCTTGCACCTTCTGCCGAAGCTCAGAGATCAAGCGTTGGGCGGCCTTGGAGAGTAATTGCGTGAGCGAAAAAGAAGTGATGCCCTGAATGACGGTGGCCAGCAATACTCCGAGCACAAGCGGTTTGAGCAGGTGAATATTGCGCTTGATGATGACGGAATCGATCAGGTATCTGGTGGAATAAGGCAGCACTAGAGAAGCGACCCGGTTAATCGCCATGAGAACGAAACCAATTGCCAGCAAACCGCGGCGCGGACGTACAAGATCCCATACGAGAGGCAGAACCGCGCGCAACTGAGGTTTCGAGGCCGGGCCGCCGGACTTCGAATGAGGAGTCACCATGATTGATTAGACACGGCATGCCCGCGAGGGGTTCAATTTGTGGCTCAGGTTCGGTTCGCAGACAACTTTGGGAGCACTATTTCCCCGCTGCAAATGCACGCGAGTGAAACTTCAGCGTTTCGCCGAGGTGTGCGAGGAAGAACTCGGCGCCGTGGTTGCCGGGATAGAGATGAAATTCGTGTTGGATGCCTTCTGCCTGGAGTTGCCGGTGAAGCTCGGCGGCTCCTTTATCGAATCCGAATTCATCCTGGCTGCCGCAGTTGAAATAGATGGACAACTTCGCAGTGCGAATTTGCTCGCGATTCTGCTTTGCAAGGACAAACGGACTGTTCTGGTTCCAGTGATGGAGATCAACCGGATTGCCGAACACCGCTCCCAGCAGCCCATTTAGCGGCGACCCCATGGGAATAGTCTCTTCCGGTCGCGGCGAGTCTGTGATGAGCGCGGCGCTCTGCGCGCTGACTGAGGAGAATAACTGAGGATAGGCAAAGGCAAACCGAAGCGCACCATATCCGCCCATCGACACACCGCTGATGGCCCGTGCAGAGCGCTCGCGGCGAATCGAGTAGTGCGACTCAATGTAAGGAATGAACTCGCGAATGAAGAAATCACTGTAGCGCACGCGGCCATCGGCGGAATTAATGTAGAAGCTGCGCTTCCCTTCCGGTGCAACCACCAGAAAATCGGAAATCTGTTTTTGCTGGCGAAGGTCTTCGATCACGCCCCATCCACCGCCTTTGAACAAAGTCTGTTCGTTATCGCCGAGTCCATGCAGAAAATAGAGCACCGGATAACGCCGGGGAGAACGGCCGGCAGTCGCAGCATCGTAGCCGGGCGGCAACATTACGCAGTAGCGGACTTCTTGACCAAGGATGCGGCTTTCGACCGCGTTGCAATCGATGCGGCTCTGAGCGTGGGCTTGGCAGAATAGAAGGGGGATAGAAAAAAGCGTAAGCCATCTCAAACAACCGGGCATAGAACCAGTTTACTCGTAGCGCAATGCCTGCACGGGATCGAGGCGCGCGGCTCGGGCCGCGGGGTAAAGGCCCGACAGCAGACTGACGGCGATGGAAAAAGCGATCGCGCCGAGAACAAGCCACGGCGGCACGGACCAGATCTGTACTGGAGGAAAATGCTGGCGTTCAAGATAGATATTGGTTCCGAAATTGATCAAGCGTCCGATCGCCCAGCCCAATGTAACTCCAGCAGCGCCCCCAACCAGACCCATGGCGCCTGCTTCGGCGAAGAAAAGTCCGCGCACATCGGCGTCGCTGGCGCCGATAGCCTTCATGATTCCGATTTCGCGCCGGCGCTCAAGGATGGCCATCACCAGCGTATTCACGATGCCGATGGAAGCAACCGCCAAGGCAAGGCTACCGAAGATCGCAAGGAAGCCGTCAAGCACGGCAAAAAATTGCCGCATACTGCGGCTTGCATCAACCAGGGAAAAGGCGCCGAATCCCATCTTCTTTATGGCATCTTCGACGGCCGGAACCTGATTGGGGTTCGCTACGCGCACGCTGAGCGACGTGTAACCAGGCGCTTCGCTGGCCGAAGTGTCACGAAGGCTCGACGGCATGATGTGTAAGTTTTGTACGAGCGCGAGGGGAAGGAAGACGCGGGCACGGGCGGCGCCACGCATGCTATCGGGATCGAGGTCGGTGAGGCCGACAATCTTCAGTGTTTGCTCGTGCGAGACAACCGAGTACGCCGCACCGGGACTTTCTCCCGCACTCTGCCCGGCACTCCCACCGGCACTCTGCCCCGGCGGTGAAGATGGAGTTGTTGTGCGCTCGGCGTAGCGCATCGTCAACTCTTTCCCCAGCAAAGCCTTGGCCAAGTCGGCGACATTCGTATTGTCGGCGCCCTGCTTGGGCGTTATGCCTAGCAATTCTTCGGCAAACGACTTTTGCAGGATGACTTCCGGCGCGCCTTCAGACGAGAAAAAACTACCCTGCACTCCCTCAAAAGCGTCATTGTTGTTCTTCGCGGAAAATGGGACGCCGGCCACCATGGTCAGGTGCGGTTTACCATCGAAGCGTACGTCGGTCACGAACCGAATATCGGGATAAGCCTCGACCACCCCGGGGATTTGCTCGATCTTTCTTCGCGCCGGTTCATCCAGAGCCGGGCTCTCGGCAGGCGGCGGTCCCTCTTCGCGCTGTTCGCGGAAGTTGCAGAGGTCACGCCTGGAAGTTGCCACCACCGTGTCGAATAGGCCGGATTTTTCTAGACGGCGTGAAGCCAGTTGCTGCAGGCCGATGCCGAGCGAGAGCATCGCAACCAGCGAGGCCACGCCGACCGAGATGCCAATCGTCGTCAGCGAATTGCGGAAGAAGGACTCGCGCAGGTTGCGGAAAGCGAGGTCGGTAACGTCGTAAAATTTCATGATGCTTCCCCGCGCGGAGAGGGCAACTGCATCGACTCAGACGCCATCGACTCAGACGCCCGGCTAGAAACATCGCCATTGTGGGCACGGCCCGGCACATCTTCGATCAACTTTCCATCCGCTAGATGCAACATTCGTCCGGCATACTTTTCGGCGAGAACCTGTTCGTGCGTAACCATCAGCACGGTCATGCTCAGCGACCGATTAAAGCTGCGAATGAGATCCATAATCTCGGTGCCGGTGCGACTGTCGAGATTGCCCGTCGGTTCGTCCGCCAGAAGAAGTTTGGGCCGGTTGATGAGTGCGCGCGCCAGCGAAGCTCGCTGCTGTTCACCGCCAGAGAGTTCCATTGGCCGATGCGAAAGCCGTCCGCTCAAACCCACACGCTCCAGCGACTCGCGCGCAAGGCCGGAACGCTCGCGGCGATCAATTTCGGCAAAGCGCATGGGGAGCTCTACATTTTCCAACAAAGACATGCTCGGTATCAGATTGAAGGACTGAAAGACCATGCCGACTGTATGCAGCCGGTATTTGGCCAGTTGTTCGCGTGAGAGCGCAGCCAGATTATTTCCGTGAACGATCACCGTCCCGGATGTAGGCCGGTCAAGGCCAGCAACCAGGTTAAGCAGTGACGACTTGCCGGAACCCGATGCGCCCAGCAAAGCCACAAATTCCCCGGCCCGAATGTCGATGGAAATTCCATCCACCGCGCGCACCAGCGCCTCTCCCATCTGGTAATGACGGCAGACGTTCTCGGTGCGGACTGCGAGCGAACTTGGCCCGGAAATTTCCATGCGATCAAATGGCTCCCCAGACGAAGTAAAGTGCCTCGGGCAAACTAACGGGCTGGAAGTCTTCTCGAAAGCCACAACCTCCGTCGGATTTAACCCCTTCCATTAGAGGTGTGTTGCTACTACTGGTTTTCATCAAAATCGCGCCCTATGTCCATTGTAGGGCGGAATTGGAAACACGGCGGTTTCGAACCGGTAACTTTGTTCCGTGCGCCGTGGATCATTGACGAATGGCTTGACAAACATCCTGTCGAGCTTGCCTCCGGGCTTGCTTTCGCGGATGGTTTAACCATGCCACCAAAAGCAACAAACCCAGTCGGTCGACTGCGAACACTAGGCCGACGACAACGGGAAAAGCGACAAAACGACCCGTGAACAAAGGATCGGTATTGGCATCATGAAAATCTCCTCGAATGGCAATCGGCCTGGACTCACTGAATCGCTGGTGCTAACACTGCGTTTTTCGTCCCAATCAAGCCCGGTTCCGGAGCGTTTCCTCCTAGCCATGCAAACGCGCCGCGCACGATAAATACATTGAGCAGGATCGAGATCAACGATGCGGCGATCACTGTGCTGAAAACGTTCTCATCCACCATCCCCGCCGACCGTGCCGCCTGCATCACCACAAACGAAAGTTCGCCAATCTGCGTCAGCCCCGCAGCCACAACTATTGCGGTCTTGAGCGGATAACGGAAGAGCCACACAACCGTGCCCCAGACCAGAAACTTGCCCCCGACAATGAGTAGCAGCATGACTCCGAGGAGTGGCAGCGTGTGCAATAGCACCGCGGGATCAATCAGCGTGCCGAGCGAAACGAAGAAGAGCGCCACAAACGCATCCCGTAGGGGAACCAGTTGGGTGTGAGCATCGTGAAGCTCGGGCAAACTGCTGATGGATACACCGGCGAGAAATGCTCCAAGCGCGACGGAGAATCCGACGGCTTGTGCTAGCGCTGCCGTCCCGAAGCAAATGGCAATCGCGACCAGCAGAAGAAGTTCCGAGTTGCAGGTTCTCTTGACTCGCCGCAGAAAGCGAGGAATCACTTTTATCGCGAGATAGACCAGCGGAACAAGCAAGAGCACAGCCTTGCCGAGAACCCAAGCCGCCATCAGCAAGCCTCCGCGCTGCGCGTTGCCAAATACCGGGAGTACCACCGTCATGCAGATCACCGCGAGATCTTCCACCAGGGTGATGGCGATCATCACGCGTCCGTAGGTGGTGGCCAGTCTTCCTGTATCGCTCAATAGGCGCGCCAGTACCATCGTGCTTGCCACCGAAATTGCCGCCCCGATCGCGAATCCTTCAGCGGTACTCCATCCGAAGAACCTGCCGGCGACGATCGCGACACCCAGCATGATCAGGATCCCGATGGGGCCTCCGATGAGAGCAACCCATTTCACGCGCATCAGGTCCGGGATGGAGAACTCGACTCCAATCGAGAACATGAGCAGCACGACACCGACTTCGGCCATCAACTCGAACGTGTGCAGATCGGAAAGATGCGGCCCTGGAGTGAATGGGCTGATCACGATTCCTCCAAGGACAAAACCGATGATCAGAGGAAGCCGAAGCCGCCACGCCACCAGGCCGCCGAGTACCGCAGCCACGAAGATGTACGTGAGATCGCGAAAAAGTATGGGATTGGGTTCCATGTGAGTATCCCTTTTGTTCAGTTTTCAATCTCGAATGAGATTGGAGAAAGAAAAGCCCGTCCTGCTCGATCCTGCCGAACGGGCATAGTGACCCTTATCGCGCGTCGCGTGAAAGAGCTACCGCATCCGCTCCGGCCGGGAAATGGAGCTTCCCGGAAGTGTCGTTCACGGCCAGCCATACGGCTTCGGCCACATCGCTTTCCTTCGTAGTCAAAGCCGGTCGCGCAAACTCCGCGAAAATTGGAGCGGCGAAGTCGGCATAGGCCCTCGGAATGAGGTCTTCGACGCGAACCTCGGTATTCTGCGTGAACCTCGTCGTCGGAGCGTATCCGGGTTCGACCAGCTTCGCATGTATGTTGAAATACCCAAGCTCGTGAGCCAGTGAAGCGGTAAAGCCCAGGATGGCCTGCTTGCTCGCCGTATAAGCTGCCGCCAACGGGAAGGGTGCCAAGGTTGTGCTGGACGTGACATTGACAATCACGCCCGATCGCCGCTCGCGCATCTGCGGGATCACGGCCTGGGTCATCGCCATCACGCCGAAGGTATTGGTCTCGAAGACCTTGCGAATGTGCGACAGAGGCGTCGCTTCGAAAGCGCCGACGACGCCGATACCGGCATTGTTGACGAGCACATCAATCGGACCAGCCGCTTTGATGGCCGCCGCGATGCTCTTTTCATCCGTCACGTCCAACGGGAGGATACGCATCGACTGCGCTCGCGGCAGAGCTTCTTCGCGAGGAGTCCGCATGGTTGCGATGACGTTCCAGTCTCTCGAGAGGAAATAGCGAGCCGATTCAAGGCCGTAGCCTGAAGAGCAACCGGTAATCAGTATGGTTTTCATGGTACATCTCCTTTGCTGTCGCCTTGCGCTTATGTCTAGCGCTTATGTCTAGCGCTTACGTCGAGCCCTTGGATCATCCTTAGCTAAAAAGGCCCGCCCCGCTCCATCGTCGCCGGACGGGCCGTTCGGCAAACATCAGATCGTGCGGGTCCGTCGAACGGCCCACAGTCCGAGCGACATTGCGATTGCCAATGTGCCCATCAATCCCACCAGCGGGAGCGAACTACCCGTTTCTGGAAGCATTTCTGCGGGCTGTTCCGCGCTGGCCAAAGTGACCTGAGGCTGCGTTGGAGTAAGGAACAATAGAACTCCAACTTCACGCGGAGTTTGCGACGGCGCCTGACCGAAAGCGAATTTGCTTTGCTCGATTACCGTATGCTCATCGTCGGTAACGATGGTCGCCTTGATCTTCATTCCCTTCTTCAGATCAAAAACGGTTTTCTCCTTGCCATCGATTGTGAACTTGGCGTGATTGGGAACGTTGTAAACCTGATTGGTATTGTCGGGAAGAGTCAGGATCACGGCTTTGGGCGCATTCACATGCCACACTTTCCCCTCAATCGTTCGGACCGAGTTGACATAGCGTGGCGTGGTTGTAGTGGTGATGGTCTGAGTCAGCGTCGTTCCGGGCACCAGCTCATGCACGCTGATCTCTTTCCCATCGATGGTGAATCGGTCGCTGTCAGGAACAACCAGGTGCTCGACGCGGCCGTTCTCCAGTTTGAGCACCAGATCGTTGCCTTCCACATAGACGATTTCCGCATTCTTCACCTGAGTATCGAATGAGGGTTGTCCATGTGCGATGGTTGTAACCGTTGAGTCCTGGGCTGCGGCCGTTCCGAAGGCCACCAGCGCCAAAATGAATGCGCCGCCTCCCTTGTTCATGAAGGTTGCTTTTTTGAAGAGGTTCATCTATTTCTCCTTTTTGAGTTATTTGCAATTGCCGGCGCGCCGAGATCCAAGTTCTCAGATCCGCCGTTTTTCTCTGGTGACAGAGAAGCCGTTACGATGTAGCGTCGCGGTGCGCTCCCGAAGAAGTAGAACGGGTAGCAAGTAACGAGCGTGAGTGAAGGAACAGATGTCGGCCGCAGCAGCTCCACCTGCCGCGGCGAAACAATCTGGATTTGATCCACGGTGTAAGTGTCCGTTCCCTTCAGTGTCTTCAACTCGATCCCATCACCGACGCGTACATCTTTAAGTCCGCGAAAAAATCCGTCCCGATGGCCCGCAATGCCGATGTTTCCTGACTCGCCGGGGCGCGACGTCCCCGCAATTCGTCCCACTGCATGATTCAAAGTCAAATCGTCGGTGCCGTCGAAGAGCGGGGCCTCAAGAGAAATCTTGGGAATCCGCAGCACCGCCAGTGGAGTTTCACCACGTTTGCCAATGTTCTGTCGGTAGGCTCTGAACCTGTGTCCGCCCCAAAGACGGAAGTCGACGTCGGGTAGTTCGAGTTGCTCGGAAGAACCGCTGTCTACATTCGGGGCAAGGTCGTCCAAATCGCTATCAGTGCCCGGCTGAGCCACTGCCTCGTTTGCCGCAAAGTGCTTGAGCGCCGCGCGCGACGTGAGCCAGCTTTCCATGCGGGCTGCACCGAAAAAGCCGACCAGAGCCAACCCTGAGATGAGCAGAATTCGCTCGATCCAGATCTGCACGTTTCGCTTGGAATCTCGCCTGGATATAGGGCGTTCGGGGGCTCCGTCCTCACCGCCTGCCGACTTTTGAAATCTCCACATGAGCGCGTGCTCCTGACAGCGGTTCCCCGGCTTACACCGCCGACAGTTGAAGTGCTTTCCTGGCAGCAGCGCGGCGGATAATTCTTGGTTGAGATTTCCGCAAGGCCGCCTTCGCGCGAAAGATCCGCGACTTGGTGGCGAGGACCGAAAGGCCCATGGTCTCCGCTATTTCTTTGATTGGCCGTTCTTCCAAGGTTTGGAGTTCAAGAGGACGGCGAATTGAGGGTCGCAATGTCCCGATCGCTGATCCAAGAATCGCCTGCTCTTCGATTTCTGCGTATTGCGCCTCGGGGCTCGGCGCCCGGTCGGCAGGAATTAGTGCGAAGGCCTCGTTGCCGGGAGCACCCACATTATCGATGGAAACCTGTGCGGCACCGGTCCGCTTACGAAGTATCATGAGTGCCGAATTAATAGCGATCCGCGTGAGCCAAGTCGCAATACTGGAACGGCCCTCAAAGTCGTGCAGGTGTACATGGGCTCGTAGAAATGAATCCTGCAACGCATCCTCGGCGTCCTCGCGATTGTTCGTGATGCGTTGCGTGACGCGAAGAATTCGCTTGGCATGGGTTCGCCAAATCTCTTCAAGGACCGCCGAGTATCTGAGTGGAATGGTCTGTGCAGAAGCGTTTTCGCCGATTTCAGTGGCAGATCTATCGCTGCTCAAAGAATCTTGTTTGTCCGCTGCGAACTTCTGTTTGCAATTCATGGAAACCTCGCACGTCGTCGTGATCTTCATTCGCTCACGTCAGACGCAATGAGAAGATGCAATCGCTGAGCCAACTCCATTTGCTGAATCTGCGCGAGTTACGCCTACGAAACACGCTGAACGCCTCAGAAATGCCGAAGAATCGGAATTGTTGAAGTGCTCATCGAAAAGTGCCGTAGCCTGTCGAATCGGGGATCGGACGCAGACGAAACTGAATAAACAGATCGGGAGGAGAGAATCGAAGAAAAAGACGGCGCTCTTCGGAGCTAAAGCACTGCCACTCCGAACAAACCCGTCGATGAAAGGGCTACCGGGCAGCTACCCAGACGCTATCAGCCGGGTCGAGTTCGATACCCGCAATTTCGGTGGCCAGCTTCTCATACTGCAGTCCTGGCTTTCTGCCAGGCACATCCTGAGCCTGCATGGGAAGCAGGCTAAGTGTGGAAGTTCGCGAATTGCGGACTTGAGACTCCTCCAGATGCGCGGCATTCGCCCAACCATTTTTTTATGCGGCACGTCGTGCCCGCCCTGACCCGCATGGCGACGCGCTCCTCTGATGCCTTCGGCCCCGTGGTAGCCTATTTGCTACCACGCAATCCAGGATGATAAACAGCATAAAAAGTCGCTCAAGTAACATCGCCCGCTAAGCGGGACATCACGATGGTCACTCTGGCAGATATCCGCGCCGCTCAGTCTCTCCTCCAAGGCGTCGCCGTCCGTACACTCCTTCTCGAATGGACGAGTGCCTCCGCCCAGCGCAAGCTTTTTCTCAAACTTGAAAACCTACAGCCCATCGGCGCCTTCAAGCTGCGCGGAGCCTACAACAAGGTCGCCTCGCTCAGCGCTGAAGACCGCCTCCGCGGCGTTATTTCCTATTCCAGCGGCAACCACGCTCAAGGAGTCGCCTATGCCGCCCGCGCTCTGGGCGTTAAGGCAATCATCGTAATGCCGGGCAACGCCCCGAAGAATAAGCTCGAAGCGACCGCCGCTCTCGGCGCAGAGATCGTTACCGTCGGCCCCGGCAGCGAGGAACGCCGCCTCCGTGCCGAGCAACTCGCCGCCCAACACGGCTACGTCATCGTCCCTCCCTACAATGACGAGAAGATCATCGCCGGCCAGGGCACCGTTGGACTCGAAATCCTCGAAGACCTTCCCGAAGTCGAGACTGTGCTTGCACCGGTCGGCGGCGGAGGACTTATCAGCGGAATCTCAGCCGCCATCAAGCTCACCAAGCCTGACGTCAACGTCATCGGCGTCGAGCCCGAACTCGCCGGCGATGCGCGCGCCAGCTTCCAGGCCGGACGCATCGTTTCCTTCCCTGCCGAACAAGTTACGCAGACTCTCGCCGACGGCCTGCGCACGCAGAGCATCGGCGAACTCAACTTCCAGCATATTCGGACTTACGTCGACAACATCGTGAGCGTCACGGAAAGCGAAATTCGCGAGGCCACACTCGCCCTGAGCGGCAATCCCGAGACCGTGGCCGAACCAAGCGGCGCCGTCAGTGTCGCAGCCTTTATGTTTCACTCCGCTCAGCTCCCGCGTACGGTGAATAACGTCGCCGTCATCAGCGGCGGGAACATCGACCCCGAGTTCCTAGCCGAACTCCGCAACAGTTAATTCCTGATTTTCTTCGGTTCGCAATTATCAGTTCTCAGTTATCAGCTCTTAGTCGTATACATGGCGGACTCCGAACGATCTCCTCCGTGCCCCTCTGTGTACCCCGTGGTTAAGTGTTTTTTTGCATGCGCGGCAAAAGTCCTCAATCGTCCATCTAGCCTGAATCTCCCTGTACAATGCTGCTTCTCCTCGGAGGTGTTTTGAACCGCTGGCTCGAAAAATTCTTTGAGCTTTCCTCGCATCAAACCACCCCTCGCCGCGAGATCGTCGCCGGCCTGACCACCTTCTTCACGATGTCCTACATCGTCGCCGTCAATCCCGCCATCCTGTCCGCGGCCGGCATGCCCGTCGGCCCCTCGCTGACGGCAACCATCCTCACTGCTATTTTCGGAACCCTCCTCATGGGTCTCTACGCCAACCGCCCGTTTGCCATCGCTCCTTATATGGGCGAGAACGCGTTCATCGCATTCACCGTGGTGCACGTGCTCGGCTACACATGGCAGAGCGCGCTGGGCGCTGTGTTAGTCGCCGGAGTACTTTTCATCCTGATGACCCTCTTCCGCCTTCGCCAATGGATGGTCGAAGCCATCCCGCCCACACTCCGCTACAGCTATGCCGTGGGAATCGGCCTGTTTCTCACCTTCATAGGATTGAATCAAACCGGCATCGTCACCATCGGATCTCCCGGCGCGCCCGTCCGTCCCGGCCATCTCACATCTGCTTCGGTGCTTCTTGCCATCTTCGGATTCCTGCTTATTACCGTGCTCACCATTCGCCGCTTCCCGGCCGCAATTCTCATCGGGATTCTCGCCACCACTCTGCTCAGTTTTCTCGCGCGCGTCTCGCCCGCTCCCACGGCCTGGGTCAGCGCTCCGCCCAGTCTTCGTCCCGTCTTTTTTCAGTTCGACTTACACAGCCTCCTCAGTTGGGCCTTCTTCCCCGTCGTCCTGACTATCTTGGTTATGGCGTTCGTCGACACCATGGGCACGCTGATCGGAGTTTCTGCCCGTGCCGGTTTTCTCGATCAAGATGGCAACCTGCCGCAAATTGAGCGGCCGATGATGGCCGATGCGCTGGCGACGACCTTTGCCGCCGTGATCGGAACCACCACCTCCGGCGCTTACATCGAATCCGCCACCGGCGTCGAGGCGGGTGGACGAACCGGATTAACTTCCGTGATTACGGCTCTCTGTTTCGTAGGAACGCTGTTCTTTGCGCCTCTCATTTCCGCCATTCCTCCGTTGGCGTATGGACCAGCGCTCATTTTTGTCGGATTGCTTATGCTCTCGCCGATCACGCGCATTCCCTTCGACGATCTCAGCGAGGCCGTCCCCGCATTCGGCGTGATTGCCCTGATGGCATTCACTTATAACGTCGGCATCGGCATGACGGCAGGCTTCGTTCTCTACCCGTTTTGCAAACTGTTTGCCGGACGACCGCACGAGGTTCGTCCCGCGCTGTGGGCGCTAACCGCGCTGTCGTTACTGTTCTTTATCTTCTATCCCTATTCGTAGCTCTGGAAACGGAATCGAAGAATCTGCGGCTGCTAGGACAAGTTCGCTTCGGGTTGCCGGAGTTGACATGGCGGGAACGGTAATGCGGACCGGGAAGCACAGATTTCGCAAAGCTCGAACTTGTCTCATAGCAGACTTGGGAAGGGCACGGCTTTACAGGCTGCGAAAAAAATCGACTCACGTTGGGGTTGGGAAGGGCACGAGTTCGAGTGGTTGCGGAAAAACTCATTTCCGTACCTGTTTTGAAAGGGTGCGGCTTTACAGGCTGCGGAAAAATTTGATTCACGGCGATTTTGGGAAGGGCACGAGTTCCACTCGTGCCGCCAAGCCGCTGCAAACAGACTCGCGCTTCAGCGCCTGAGGGCTGCTCTGCGCGCGCTACTGGGCTTTTTCCGCAACCTCTTCAGCCGCACCGCCAAGTCCGTTTAATTTTGTCATCACGAGCCGTCCGCAGGCGAAGCCGAGGACGAGTGAGGGATCTGCATTTCCTCGATCTTCTCCGCAGCCTCCTCAGCCGCACCGCCAGCAGCCAAGGGAAACACGGTGGTTTGGGGAAGAGCACGGCTTCAGTGGCTGCGGAAAAACTCATTTCCGTACCTGTTTTGAAAGGGTGCGGCCTTACAGGCTGCGGAAAAATTTGATTCACGGCGATTTTGGCGGGACGGTGGGTTATTCAAGCCTGCTCTTGGCTTGAATGGGTGGGAGTGCGGGGAACTCGGAGAGGATCGCTCGAAACGATCCGCGCCCCTCATCTCCATAGAATAGAATGTCATGAAACCGCCGAAACACCTACACAATTCTCGGCCCTTTTTGTCTACTTTCGTACCCCCTCAAAAGCCCTCAAAACGTCTACTTTAGTACCCCTACTAAAGTAGACGTTTTTGTCTGCAAATTGCCCTAAAGACTGCCCTCTCGTTCCGCGGCGCCGGGAAATTCCTGAGACAACTAAAACGCAAATTACGAGCAGAATCGATTGGGAAATACGTCCAAGGAAGGAAACCTGATTGCCTGGAGCCCATGTTCCTTTAGGAAAGAACTTCCACCCCCAAATAAGAAGCGCCCCAGATTCATCAGAATCAGGGACGCCCGAACAGCCCTCCCCCAGAACTGCTCGTCTACCACCCTACGTCAGACCCGGCTGTTGCAAAATTCCACGATCTGGCCAGCGAATGGCTCAAAAGAGCTAATGGCAAAGATCATAAATCTTTGGTACTATTACCACCGAGGATGGATTTCCCCCGGACACTCTGAAACAATCCCCTTTGCAGCGTGCTTTCGTCACCAGGCACTGGTTACCTTTAGCAGGCCTCCATGGCCATTTTTGGCCCGCTGAAAAGCAAGGAACTAGGAAGGCGAGTGTTTCTAGTGTGCATCAGATTGCAT
>JBAVYO010000178.1:0-38741 GCA_049698855.1 Terriglobales bacterium | reverse complement strand
AGGCAGCCCCCGCCCGCTTTTGGGTGGCGCAGCGCTTCAGCGCTGCGATAAGACCGCCTTCAATGGCGGCTTCAGCCGCTGAGGGCGCGACGACGTGCAGCTCAGGCGTCTCCCCCGCTTGACGCCCCATCATCCCCCGCCCGATACTTCCTTTAACTTCACATAGCCGGACGAGGCACCCGCTTGTCACATCCTCCCATCATCACTCTAACCACCGACTTCGGACTCAACGACCACTTCGTCGGCGCGATGAAAGGTGTCCTTCTCCGCATTGCGCCCGACGCCCAAATCGTCGACATCAGCCACGCCGTCCAGCCCTTCGACATCCTCGACGGCGCTCTGACCATCTCGCAGGCCTATTCCTACTTCCCTTCCGGCACCGTGCACATGGTCGTCGTCGATCCCGGAGTAGGCACGGCGCGCCGCCCCATCATTCTCGTCGGAGAGCATCATCTCTTCGTCGCCCCCGACAATGGAGTCCTCTCCATGCTCTACGCCCGCGAGGAGCGAATTTCCGTCCGCCACGTCAGCGCCGAGCATTACTTTCTTCAGCCGCGCAGCAACACCTTCCACGGCCGCGACATCTTCTCTCCCATCGCCGCCTATCTCGCCAAAGGAGTCGATCCCACCCGCTTCGGCGAAGAGATCAAGGACTACGTTCGCTTCGACGTTCCCCGCCCCAAGCCCGTCGACGAGCGCACACTCCGCGGAGTGGTGCTCAAGGTCGACCGCTTCGGCAACCTCATCACCAACATCGCGCCCTCCGATATTCCCAAACTGTTCGCGTCTCCACCGCCTCCATTCCAGATCGCGGTCGGAGCCAAAGGCCCAGTCAAGCGCCTCTGTGCCAGCTACGCCGAAGGAGATCCAGGCGAAGCCTTCGCCATCCTCGGCAGCATGGGTTTTCTGGAGATCGCCACCAACCGCGGCTCAGCCTATCAGTTGCTAGGCGCAGGCAAAGGCAGCGAAGTAAAAGTAGAGATGGAATCTCCCGCGTAGTTCGATCCTGTGTCTTGTGGCATTTGATTTTGAGTGGCGCAGCGCTTCAGCACTTTGAAAAGGTGCGCCTTCCACAGGCTGCCGGGTGACCCACCCTTCGATCTTTGAAGGGTGGGATTCCACATCCGCCGTCATTTTGGGATCTTCGTTCGGGAGCCCGATCTAGCTCTCGGGGTCGGCAACGACAGCGATGCCATGCAAAGCGAGCTGAGCCGCAGTGAGCCCTTTCTAGCCGAATACTCCGGTGAGTCGAACCCTCCTTTTTCATCACAAATTTGCTGTGACCGCCCGCACAGACTTCCATCCGAATCGGCGCGAGAATATCTCATGATCTGTTGAAGGACGGAGGTGTGCCATCCCCTCCGCGCTCAACATTCTTACGGGGTGAACGGGTGCAAGCAGCAGGAAAACGGCAGGTTTCGGAGTTAAGTCCCACGCGCTCAAGACTTTGCCTCTAACTCATTGCGAATCAAGACTTTGAAAAATTTTTCCGCCAAAGTCTTGATTCCATTAGACCCCGGGGGGGGGGCACGTTACTATTAAGGAGGAGTATTCACTTGACACAAAATAACCTTACTGCCAACATTAGGAGCCGTGACAGGGCAACATCTTCGGATACCTGTTCATCACAGGACTCCCGCCATAAGGTCGGGATGTGATGAATTGGTCACAGGTAAAATTTTATTTCGGTCGGCTGCTCAACTTGGCTGGCTACCCGGCGGTGGTTCGCGCCTGCGAGTACAGCGGATCATCAGGAGTAAGAGTGTCGGTCAAAGTACACGAGCTTTACACCATCATTTCTGTTGGTGGCACGGATGTGTACTTCAACCGACTCTCCGGTTCAATAGATGGGACTGGATTTAACCCAGCCGCGAATTGCAAGAGGGACGCAATTCAATTATCAGAGCGTCTTGACGCGCTATGCGTTGACGTTCCCCCACCACCAGTTCATAAGCAAAGTGAGTAGGATTAGATCTCGGGATGCACAGATTTTCTTGACGCCGAATATGCTCAAGAAGTCTGGTTTCGATGTTTGCGCTTTCCCCGATGTAAATCCACGCGCCCTCTCGATAAATCGCATAAACGCCCGACTGCGCTGGTGCGTTAGCGATCACAGAAGGCTCACTGTAGAGAAATCCATTGCTTCCATTCCACGCCATAGTAGTGACCCCTCCTTGGGGCCGATTTGACAAATTGCGTTATAATGGCGGAGGGCGGGGAGATCGAATCCCGTTCCAGTCAAGGAACTACGGCATATAAAAGCCGTTTCTAGCGTGCCAGCTAGTCGCCCTCCGCAAGGGCACAGTAAAAGTAAGCTCACCACGACCCGATTCGACTCCGGCCAAGGATTAGCGAATCGGGTCTTCTCTTGCTCGTTAAAGCCTCGGAGTACGGTGAGTACAGCAATCCTCACGAGGCTACATCTATTCTCATGATTGTTTAACCTCAGACCCTTGCCTCATCAGGCGGTGAAATCCGTCAAACCACTTCACTTTGACTTCGTCCGGCCAGCTAGGGTCAAAACTGGGAAACTTCGAGAGCAGCATCTGTGCCCAACTCACTTCACCCTCGCCCTCGGTGATGATGACGGGGGATTGTCCCTCAATTCCGGCATCGGCGATGCGAGACACGCGTTGTCGGGTGCGGGCTTGACGTGGGCCTCGCTGGGGCTTCAGGTGTGGAGACGTTTCGATTCCGCCTTCTTTCGCGGCGGCGAGAAAGAAATTCATGCACTTGCTTAGCGTGCCGCCTGATGCCCCCATCGCACTGAATTGCTCTTCAAGCATTCGCGGCGTGGCCGTTTTTACGTCGAATCCATCGAAGAGGAATTTATAGGAAGTCGTCACAATCTCACGCATGATCTTGATTCGCTCTGGACCTTCCGAATTAACGAGCCTCGGCAAAGTGTCACTAGGCTGTCCTGTCGGTTTTATAAGGCCCATATACCGCAGTGCAGCCGTTAACTGAGACTGAATCGCTCCCGACATGCTGGCCATCACGCTTCGGTCGATCCGTCCCGGAATCCCCTGCTTGAGGCTGTCGATAAAATTGCGAAAGCTCCGATAGGGGACATAGGGGGGCACCGCTGGCAAAACTTCGATGCGGATATTAGCTGTTGCTTCTGCCATACTTGGATACCTCAGTTCTATCTATTCTTACTCTGGACTGACAATTCTTGTCAAGTTCTAGAATTCCTCGTCCGACTTTATTACCACTCTACTACCACATTCCTGTATTTTCCTTGCCAGAGGGCGGAAATATGAGAGGAAGTCTTGTAATTGCAAGGGATTACAAAGGGTGCCCATTGGTAAGGAGAATTTGGGAATGTGGTAGTAGAGTGGTATACCTCTCCGAAGAAAGTCAATTTCAACAGCTATCCGCAGGTATGGACGCGCTTCGACCAGTTGGTTTCCCGATAGGAGATGTGTTCGCGTACGATCCGGCGGACGCTGAAGCGATTGCTAAAGGCTCTGTTGATTGGAACTCTTTGCAAAGGTTCATGCTAGGCTAAAACTTATGAAAGCGGACAAGGGGCAGTTCGACGAACTTCTTGGGAGGCTGCTAAAAAAGCCGCCGCAGAAAACCGCCGATATGCATACGAAGCGAGCGCCTAAAAAGGAACCGAAGACTCAGGATCGGAAGTCAGATCACTAAAGCGGAGCGGTTTGAATCCGCATAGGCGGCGCACAGTCTCTATGAACACGTCCGCGTCCTTGCGACGATTGAACCTATATTCAAACTCGGTCAGATACCGCTGTAGATGCTTCGCTGAGAGCTTGTGGTACTGCCCTATCACTCCGCGCTTGAACAGCGAGAACACTGACTCGATTGCATTCGTCGTCACGTCACCGCGCACGTATTCATGCCGTATGTGATTCACGGTTTCGTGACGATCCACTAGCTTTCCGAGAGCGGTAGGATATGCGCCATGCTGATCAGTCATCACGCGCTCAACGTCTGGGCTAATGTGCTCCTCAATAAAGTCTCGGAAGTGCTCAACCGATGCGCCTGTGACGTGTTGTAAGCGAAGCTTTCCGCCGCGCTGGATCGCGCCCATGACTACCTGCTTCTGTTTCTTGGCGTAACGCTGGCCCTTGCCGCTGACTTTTCCGCCAACATAAGTTTCGTCGATTTCCACGATTCCGCCCAGCTTCGGTATATCGCCCGATCCCATTGCCTCACGGATGCGATGATTCAGGTACCAAGCGGTCTTGTATCCGCCGATGCCGAGATCGCGCTGTAGCTGCTTTGCGCTGATTCCCTTTTTCGCATTCAAGAGCAAGCCGATTGCGTGGAACCAAGTTATTAAGGGAAGGTGCGAATCAGCGAACAGGGTGCCAGAAGTAGGCGAGAACTGCTGACGGCAATCTTTATTCAGGCAGATGTAGAACCAAGCGCGGCGATTGGCTTTCTGGGTATCGCGGGTCTTGGAGCGCGCCTTGCGGGTCGCGACCGCCGGACGTTCATACTTCGTGACGTTCTTGTCGCCACAAGTAGGGCAGCGCACGATGCCATCAGGCCAGCGCATCTTGCCGATGTATTCGAGGCATTGTTCGTCCGTCGAAAACTTTATGAAGATTTCGGAGAGGCTGACAGGCTTGGGATGAATGCGCTGTGACATGAACAAATCTTAGCGGAGTTCCACGTTTGTGTCAAGTGAATAATCCTCCTATTAAGTAAACAGATATCTCAACAGCTAGCAGGTTCGAGAGAAATGCTCAACGGTTCACAAAGCAGCATCAACTCTAAGTTCTTTTCGCTTTGGGATGAACGTAGCGATCCATCTCGCCGGTCCATTTGAGGAAGCGCCAGAGGTTGCCGCGCTCGGTCCACAGAAATTCCCAGAATTCGAGGAAGCCGATTTGCGTCATCTTTACGCCCGTGTAAGTCTCAATGCGCCAGAGAAGATAAGGACTGCGCCAGGGCGCAATGCGATGCCCTCGTGTGGAATTCCAGAGAAAGCGCACCATCGGCCGCATCGTGAAACAGTATACAACCCCAGTCGGCAGCTGGAAAATGAGGTGTCGGGTCTCTGGTATCAGGTGTCAGGTCCCAGTTCTCAGACAAACCTAATCGAGGATTTGTGCGGTTTTATCCGAGAACTGAGAACCAAGGTTCTGTAGATTTTGACTGAGAACTGAGGACCGGGAACTGAGAACTATTTCTCTACGATCTCCACGCTGGCGCGCGTGTTTTCCCACTCCATGTGGAGATTGCACTTGCTGCCCGCCTGGTCAAACGCGATGGTGAAATTCTCGACGGGAGCTGCGGTTTTTCCAACTCTCATCGGCACGCGAGCAAAGTCTTCTTTCTCGCCCGGATAGTTGGTTCCCCATTCTCCGGTTTTCTTGCTGATGACGAGCGTCCACGCATCGGCTTTGGGGATCGTAAAGATGGTATAGCTGCCGGCTGGAACCGCACTGCCGCCAACAGTGACGCCTGTACCGGCAATGAATGTCGTCGCTTCGTTCGCACCCGTCCGCCAGACTTCGCCGAAGGGAACGAGAGCGCGGTCGCTCTTCGATCCGAAAATCTTTCGGCCTTTGGCGCGTGGACTTGAATAGTCGATCTTGACCGTCTTGCCATCGGAGAACTTGCATTCCGCGCTGGCTGCCGGACTGGCCCGCTTCGACATATCGTGCCCCTGCGCGAATACAGCGGTTGAAGTGACGAATAGCAACGCGGTGAGTAGAGCAATTTGCTTCATAACGTCTTCCTCCTGAGGAACATTTGGAATGTCAGCTCCTTCACGAACGATTGTGTCCTCTGCGAGCCGGAGCAGTACTATCTCCGCGGACACGAAGCTGCACGATGGAGCGCGATTCGGATTTCTGACCCTGAGAAATTATACGCACTTCGCCGGTACAATCTCTGCATGTCGGTATTCAAAGAAAAGCAGGAAGAACTGGAACACTTCGAAACCCGCATGGGCGTGCCGCGCGGACGCCTCGCCGTGACCATGGATCTGGTCACCGATGCCATGGCGCTCGTCGGCCAGCACGGCGTCTATTGCCAGAGCCAGCGCTGGCCCGGCAAACCAGTCATGGACGTGCAGCTCATCATGAAGAGCCTCAGCGAAGCCAAGGAGCTGATTCAGAGCGTGATGGAAGAACTGAAAACGAAAGCCTGATGAGGCGGTTGAATAAAGACCGTTGAAGCCCGCGTCTCAAGCCTACGTCCTCACATTACGTAACCGAAGTTTGCTTGCGAAGCGCGGAGCCGGGATCACGAGCGACGGAAAAGAACTAAAATTCACTATATGGAGCGCAAGATCTTCTGGACTTCATTTACGGTGCTCGGGATCCTCGCCGATGTGGTTCTGCCGCTCTGGTGGGCATTGGCCGCGACCATTCCTGTCGCGTATGTCTCGTGGTGGATCGCTTATCGCAGCGGGTGGTTCGAGTAAATCCACGTTATAATTGCGCCACTGCGTTTCCAATTCTCACGTGGGGACAATCAAATGAAACTGCAATGGAAGTTTGCGGCAGCCCTGTGCCTGACCCTCGGGCTTGCTGTGTCCAGCATCGCTCAAACTGCGGCCGCTCCGGCGCCCGCGACGCTCTCAACTGCGGAGCGTGACGCGGCTCTGAAGAGCCTGCAAGCCACTCACGACGCGTTTCTGCAGTCGATTGCGGGACTCTCCGAAAAACAGTGGGAATTCAAACCCGCGCCCGATCGCTGGTCGGTAGCGGAAGTCTCCGAACATATCGCGGTGTCGGAGTCCACACTCCTCGGTCTTATTCAAAGCAAGTTCATGGCGGGACCGGCGATGCCCGAGAAGCGCGCAGAAGTCAAAGTCACGGACGAGGCGATCCTGGAAAGAGTTCCCGACCGCAGTCACAAAGTGCAAGCGCCTGAGATGTTGAAACCCACGCGCCGCTGGGCAAATCGGGCAGAAGTGACGAAGGCCTTTGAGGATTCGCGCAAGGCCACGATGGATTACGTCAGAACAACGAACGACGATCTGCGCGACCACTTCGGACCGCATCCCTTGCTTGGCACGATGGATGCCTATCAGTGGATTCTTCTTATCTCCGCGCACAGCGAGCGGCACACGAAGCAGATCGAAGAGGTTAAGGCGGACCCGAATTTTCCTAAGGAGTAAGAGCTCGCCCCACTTCCTCGGCATTCGTCTGTTCTCAATCTAGTTGTCGTCGAAAACAAAAGGGAGGATTCGCCACGCGAATCCTCCGCACAGTGAGTGAAAAGATGGCGGGGTTCTATGCCAGGCTGTACTTCCCCGCTTCGATGGTCTTTAGCGCGATCTGCTGGCGGAGCGCAATGGTGTTGAACGGATCGTGCTTTGCCAACCGCCGCACGATTGCCAGTTGCGTCCGCAGCATGTCGCCATCGGCCACGTCGGCAATCACCTTCTTGGCAGCTGCCTCGACCTTTTCGAAGGCTTGCGTCATATAAACGCGCGCCATCGCGATGGGCAAGGCCGCGGCGGCTTCACCTTGCTGCTCGACAATTTTCTGCGCGCGCAGCACAGCCGATTCCATCGCGTAGATCTCGATGGTCATGTCGGCAATCGCTCCCATCACTTCCTGCCGATCCTGAATCGCGGCCATGTATTTCTGCGTGGCAGCACCGGCAACAAACAAGCCTAGCTTCTTCGCGTTCGCTAGCACCTTGCGCTCTTCGGCCAGAGGGCCTTCGATTTCTTCACCTATCGAGGGTCCGCTCAGAACCTCATCCATGAGCTTCTTGATCGCCGGCATCAGCGGCAACTGGCCGCCCATGGCGCGCTTCAGCAGAAAACCTGTAATGATGAGCCGGTTGATCTCGTTCGTGCCCTCAAAGATACGGTTGATGCGGGCATCGCGATAGGCGCGCTCGGCGGGATATTCTTCGACGAAGCCGTAGCCGGCGTAGATCTGCATCGTCTCGTCGACGACGTAGTCGATCATCTCGGAGCCCCAGACCTTCAGGATCGAGCACTCGACCGCGTATTCCTCGATGGCCTTGCGCATCTGCTTCCCGGCATCGGGGCTCGTCTTGTCGATTTCGCTCAGCAGCATGTCCATCATCCCAACCGTGCGATAGACCAGCGATTCGCCCACATAAATAAGTGTGGCCATGTTGGCGATCTTTTCGCGGATCAGGCCGAACTCGCTAATCGACTTGCCGAAGGCTTTGCGCTGCTTGGCGTAAGCAACCGCTGACTCAATTGAAACGCGCGCCCCACCCAAACACATCGCGCCGAGCTTGAAACGGCCGATGTTGAGGATGTTGAATGCGATGGTTGCGCCTTTTCCTGCCTCGCCAAGCAAATTTTCGACAGGCACCTGGCAATCGTTGAGAATGACCGGGCACGTGGAAGAACCGCGGATGCCCATCTTGTGTTCTTCGGCGCCCGTGGAGAAACCGGAGAACGTACGCTCGACCAAAAACGCGGAAAATTTCTCGCCGTCGATCTTTGCGAAAACCGTAAACAGATCGGCGAAGCCGGCGTTGGTGATCCACATCTTCTCGCCGTTCAGGATGTAATGCTTGCCATCGGACGAAAGCACAGCTCGGGCGCGGCAGTTCATCGCGTCGGAGCCGGACGTGGCTTCCGACAAAGCATAAGCACCGACAATTTCTCCGGCCGCCAGGCGCGGCAGATATTTTTTCTTTTGCTGCTCGGTGCCGAAATACACCAGCGGAAGCAGGCCGATACCGCTATGTGCGCCCCAGGTCGTGGCGAAACCGGCGTACTTGGCCATGTGGTCGGCGATGACGGCTGCCGTAACTTTATCCATATCGAGGCCGCCGTAGGCCTCGGGAACCTCAACTCCGCTTAGGCCAAGCTCGCCCGCTTTTTTAAGCAGATCGCGCGAGATGGAATAGTCCTTGTGCTCCATCTTGTCGGCGAGCGGCACGATTTCATTGAGCACGAATTCCTCGGTGGTCTGCCCGATCATCCGCTGCTGCTCGGAAAAATCCTCAGGAGTGAAAACGTCAGCGGCGGGGCGCTCTTCGAGCAAAAAGCCACCGCCAGGGACCTTGGTGTTAGGCATTGCCGTCATAGTAGCCATTGTCAAACCTCTTTGGGGTTCAAATTGTTAAATCAGATTGCTAATTGAAGACTGACGATCACGGACAGGAAAAGCACCCACGCTATGAATAATTCTATCGCAGAAATTACGCGAATGAAAATTTAGCGCTTAATCGCTGGCGATTGCCGCCTAGGGCACATCAAACACATTCAACTCATTAAAAGCGAAGGAACCGGGTGACCTAAAGCGATCGAGACGCACGCACTGCTCATACCGGTCCAGCAACATTTGGTAAATCAGCGTTTCGCTGGGATCGATCCGGTTCTGCATTTGGCGCCTTTGTGCCGCAAGCTGGCCCGCCAAAGCGGCGCAATCGTTAGACCAGTACTGCATTCCACAGGAGAAGCCGTACGCCGACAAACAGGCGTTGGCAACACATGCGCCGCTCCCGTTGCGCGCTTCTCCGCTAGGACAAACCGGGCAGGGCCGCTTCAAGCATGGCCATGAGCGTTTGAACACTGTAGTTTCGACAGGTTTTACTTTCCTGAACGGATGGAGAAGCGAACGACCGGCTTTCGGTTCTTGCGCGCTGTTCCCCTTACTGAGGGATGATTTGGAGGATGACGACGAACTCGACGCCTTTGCGGAAGTACCGGGATTATGGGAAGCGGAACTGCTGAAACTCTGGCTGCTCGCTGATGCGGAGCCACCAGAGGCGCCGCTGTGAGATGCACCGCTGCCCGAGCTACGCTGCGGGAATAGAGCCGCTAAAACAAACAGGACGAGCGCCAAAAAGAAACTGGAGAGCCGCATGAAGCACCTCCCAACCGGCTAAGGAGTAGCCGATTGTGAATTCTTGTCGTTCCGTCTTAATTTGTCGTTCTGTCTTGCTTGTACAATCGCTGACGGGTGAAAGGTTAGCACAAAACGAGGCATACTACACAGCGACTTTGAGCCGCTGCTTCGTAGGAATCAGGACAAGTTTTCGAAGATCCCCGCTGCTCCCATGCCTCCCCCAACGCACATGGTGACCATGCCGTAGCGGGCTTTGCGGCGCTTCAATTCGCGGATTACACTGGCTGTCAACTTTGCGCCCGTGCAGCCCAGCGGATGTCCTAAAGCGATCGCGCCACCGTTTGGGTTTACGCGTCCCGGATCGAGGCCGGCTTCTTTAATTACGGCGAGCGACTGGGCGGCGAAGGCTTCGTTTAGCTCGATCACATCAATCTCGCTTAACTTCAGGCCAGCCAGCTTGAGCGCCTTCGGGATCGCAAATACCGGGCCAAGGCCCATTTCTTCGGGCTTGTATCCGGCTGTTGCAAACGAGACATAGCGCGCGAGCGGCGTGATGCCCAGAGCTTTCGCGCGCTCGGCTGACATGACGATGGCGGCAGCGGCTCCATCGGACATCTGCGATGAGTTGCCAGCCGTCGTTACGCCTTTCACATGGAAAGCCGGTTTGAGCGCGCCTAGAGCGTCGAGCGAGGTGTCGGCGCGCGGGCCTTCATCTACTTTGAATGTGATCTCCTGGCGCTTGGGCTTCGAGCCGTTTGGCGTCGTGAAGCTGACGGGGACGGGCACGGTCTCATCGTCAAATTTGTTTGCCGCGATCGCGGCCAGCGCTTTCTGATGACTGCGGAGCGAGAATTCGTCGCATGCCTCACGCGTGATGTTAAAGCGCTGCGCGACTCGCTCGGCGGTCAGACCCATGGAGAGATAGGAGTCGGGATAATGCTCAACCAACCAGGGGTTGGGAGAAATCTTGTTGCCGCCCATGGGGATCATCGACATCGATTCGGTTCCGCCGGCGACCATAACTTCGGCGGCGCCGCTCATGATACGTTCAGCCGCCATGGCAATTGCCTGAAGACCGGACGAGCAAAAGCGGTTGATCGTGACCGCGGAGACCTCAACCGGCAATCCTGCGCGGAGCGATGCGATGCGGGCAACGTTCATTCCCTGCTCGGCTTCCGGCATGGCGCAGCCAAAGATGACATCCTCGATTTCCTTAGGGTCGAGTTGCGGGACGCGATCGAGCGCGCCCTTGATGGCGACGGCGGCAAGCTCGTCGGGACGTGTGGCGCGTAGCGTCCCTTTGAAGGCGCGGCCGACAGGAGTGCGGACTGAAGAAGCTATGACGATTTCACGCATTTGGCGATTTTACCTGAACCGGGGGCTGATTAGTCCTTCACCGCAGCATCTGTGATTTCGAGTCCCCGGTCGATGATTGTGAATGCCTCCCGCAACTGCTGCTCGTTGATGCACAGCGGAGGATTCGTGAAAAAGGTATTCCAGCGCACGAGTGTGTAAAGCCCGTTTTCGCGGAAGAATTTTCCGAGAGCAGTCATCTCGTCTGACGTTCCGTTGAAGGGAGCCATCGGCTGCCGCGTTTTTTGGCTGCGCACCAGCTCGACAATGCCGAACAATCCAATCGAGCGAACGGCTCCAATCGAGCGATGCTTTTTCTGCATTTCCGCACTCAGGCTCTTCATGATCGCGCCCATCTTGCGGGCGTTCTCGATCAAATGGTCTTCTTCGTACACGCCGATTGTCGCGAGGGCGGTCGCGCATCCCATCGGATGCGAGTTGTATGTCAACCCGCCATAAAACACTTCGTCGTCAAAGTGGCGGGCGATGTGTTGCCGCATGCCCACCGCACCCAGAGGAATATAGCTCGAAGTAAGTCCTTTCGCCATCGTCATAAGATCGGGAACGACTTTCCAGTGGTTGACGGCAAACCACTCGCCCGTTCTGCCGAAACCTGACATGACTTCATCGGCAATCATCAAGATGCCGTATTTGTCGCACAGTCCGCGCACGCCTTCGAGATATCCATCCGGCGGAACAAGAATGCCGTTGGTGCCAGTAACCGGCTCCAGGATGAAGGCCGCAATCGTGTGTGCTCCCTCAAGTTGAATGGTTTCCTCAAGCCGAGCCAGCGAAGATTCGGCCGATTCCCATCCGCGCTCGATACCATGGTAAGGATCAAGAACATGGACCACGCCGGGCAGTCCGGGCTCTACGGCCCACCGCCGCGGATCGCCTGTCAACGAGATCGCGCCAGCGGTAGCACCGTGGTAGGAGCGATAGCGCGCGATGATCTTATGCCGTCCGGTAAAGAAGCGGGCCAGCTTGATGGCGTTTTCAGTGGCTTCCGCGCCGCCATTGGCAAAGAAGAATGTATCGATATCGCCGGGCGCGATTTCGGCAAGCTTCTGTCCGAGCCGCGCACGCACTTCGGTTGCCATGAAAGGATTCGCGTACGCTAAAGTCTGCGCCTGTTCGGCAATCGCGCGAATCACGCGCTCGTCGCCGTGTCCTATGTTGACCGACATGAGCTGGCTGTTGAAATCGATGAAGCGCTTCCCTTCCGGCGTCCAAAAATAAATCCCCTTGGCGCGCGCTACCGGGATCGGATCGACTTTGGACTGCGCCGACCACTCATATAGCGTGTGCTTCTTAGTCAGATCGACAATCTCCTCGCCGGTCATGGCAGGGTTTGCAGTCGTGGTCGTCATCCATTGCTCGCTTTCGTTTTAGGGTTTTCTTGGATAGCCGAGGGCGGCCGTCTTTACGTGAGTTGCGCCTTCAACGCACCGTTTTGTCGGCGACATGCGCCAATGCAGCCTCTAGCACGTCCATGGCCTCTTGCATCTGCTCATCGGTGATGACCAGCGGCATCAGCAGACGGATCACATTGCTATACGAGCCCGCCGTGATCGTCACCACTCCGTGCTCATAGCAATATTGTGACACCTGTTTTGTCTCTTCGTCAGCAGGCTGTCGAGTCGTTTTCGAGCACACGAGTTCAAGCGCCTGCATGGCGCCGAGTCCCCGCGCCTCGCCAATCAGTTCCCAGTGTGACTGCCATTTCGTCGCACGCTTGCGGAAACGCTCACCAAGCTGGTTCGCGCGGGCACACAGATTGTCTTTCTCAATTGTCTCCAGAACCGCGAGCGCAGCCACGCAGGCTGCGGGATTTCCAGCAAATGTTCCGCCGAGTTGGCCGGAGCCGGGAACATCCATAATGTCGGCGCGCCCGGTAACCGCCGCCATGGGCAGGCCTCCAGTCAGAGACTTTGCCATCGTGACGAGATCAGGCTCAAGTCCCAGCCGTTCGCAGGCAAACATCGCACCCGTGCGCGCGAATCCCGTCTGCACTTCATCTGCAATCACGAGGATGCCGTGCTTGCGACATATCTCAGTAAGCGTGGGATAAAACTCTGGGGGCGGTGTGACAAATCCACCTTCGCCGAGAATTGGCTCGACGATTACCGCGGCCACCGTCTCAGCTGCAACCACGCGCTTAAACGTATCTTCGATATGTTTGGCGCAAAAGACGCCGCACGATGGATACTGCATCGAGTACGAGCAGCGATAGCAGTAGGCATAGGGAATGCGATAGACCTCGGCTGGGAACGGCTCGAATCCAGCCTTATAAGGATGCGTTTTACTCGTCATGGCCATTGCCATGTAAGTTCGTCCGTGGAATGCATCCTCGAACGTAATGATCGCCGGCCTTCGCGTATAGGCGCGCGCAATTTTGACGGCATTTTCGGTAGCTTCCGCGCCGGTGTTGACGAGCAGGGTCTTCTTCGGCCCCTTGCCGGGAACGATGGCATTCAGCTTTTCGCAAACCGCGATATAGCTTTCGTAAGGCAGCACGTTGAAGCTGGTATGCAGGAAGCGGTCAAACTGACGGCGCACAGCCTCGACGACTGCGGGCGCGCGATGTCCGGTGTTGACACAGCCGATGCCACCGGCAAGGTCGATCAACCGGTTACCGTCTACGTCTTCAATGACCGCGCCTTCCGCCTTGTCGACGAAGATTGGCGTGGCATGAAACGCGCCCTGCACCACAGCAGCATTGCGCCGTTTCATTAGCGCCTGCGAGCGCGGTCCGGGAATGGGAGTGCGAAGCTGAATGGTAGACATAAGTAAAGTTCTCAGTTCTCAGTTCTCAGTTCTCAGTTCTCAGTTCTCAGTTCTCAGTTCTCAGTTCTCAGTTCTCAGTTCTCAGAATCGGATCGCGCTGGACGGTGCTGCGGTTGCCTTTATTGGCGACCGGCCACTGACCACCGGCCACTGCCTTTCAGTACCAGCCAATCGGCGCCTCGTTCAGGTTGATATAGACCTGCTTGGTTTCGAGATACTCTTCGATCCCCCAAGGGCCGAGTTCGCGGCCAAAGCCGGATTGCTTATAACCTCCCCATGGAGCTTCTACGTAAGTCGGCTGCATGTGATTCACCCAAACAATTCCGGCTCGCAGGGCCTTCACCGCGCGCATGGCTTTGAAAATGTCGCGCGTCCAGACGGCTGCAGCTAAACCATAAGGCGAATCGTTGGCAATCTTCAGGGCGTCTTTTTCGTCGTCAAACGGAATCACCGCCGCGACTGGGCCAAAGATTTCCTCGCGCGCTATGCGGGCGTTGTTATCGACGTCATAGAATATAGTCGGCTGCACATAATAGCCTTTATCGAACTTGTCGGCGCGCCCGCCCCCAGATGCGACCTTCGCCTCTTTCTTGCCAATGTCGAGATACGAGAGTACGCGGTCATATTGCTCTTTGCTGACGAGCACGCCCATCTTCGTTTCGCGCTCCATCGGCGGACCAATCTTGATCTTTTTCGCCTTCTCGGCCATGGCTTCGACAAATTTCTTGTAAATCGTCTTCTGAACAAGAATTCGGCTGCCGGCCGAGCAGACTTCTCCCTGATTGATAAACACGCCAAAAAGTGCACCGTCGATGGCGGTCTCGAAATCGGCGTCGGCAAAGAAAATGTTCGGCGACTTACCACCCAGTTCGAGCGTCACGCGCTTCACTGTGTCGGCTGCTTCCTTGACGATGATCTTGCCAACCGACGCCGATCCGGTGAATGCAATCTTATTCACGTCGGGGTGCCTAACGAGCGGCGATCCGCAGGTCTCGCCAAAACCGGTGATTACGTTCACGACACCTTTCGAGAGGCCTACTTCGTCAAACCACTTCGCCATTTCGAGCGCGGTGAGCGGCGTTTGCTCGGCTGGCTTCAACACGCACGTACAACCGGCCGCCAGTGCGGGAGCCAGTTTCCACGCCGCCATCAGCAGCGGGTAATTCCAAGGGATAATTTGCCCCGCGACGCCCACCGGCTCTTTGAGCGAGAGGCTCATGGCATTGTCAGGCACGGGATTTACATAGCCGACAACCTTAGTTGCGAGGCCGCCATAATATTCGAAGCAGGTCGCAACGTCGTTGATATCGAATTCAGCTTCGACGATGGGTTTGCCAGTGTTGCGACATTCGAGCTCGGCAAGGGCGCTGAGATTTTGCCGGACTTTCTCCGCCAAGCGGAACAACACGCGGCCGCGCTCCTGCGCCGTGGACGTTGCCCAGGGACCTTCTTCAAAAGCAGCCTTAGCCGCGGCGACCGCGCGGTTCACATCATCGGCGTTAGCATCGGGAACTTGCGCAATTACTTCTTCAGTCGATGGGTCATAGACGGGAAAAGTCTTATTCGACTTACTCGCCACCCACTCGCCATTAATGAACATCTGGTATGTCTTGACCTTAGCTTGCACTCCACTCGGCATAAGGACCTCCTGCTAACTAAATAGGCTTGACCACCGCAACTTGTGACGGCTTCAGTCTCCCGTATACGAAAAAGAAAAACGCTGCCAGCGCCAGAAAAAACAACGTGAACCCGAACATCTTGGCTTCGTATTTCCATACCGACGTGATTTGCTTTGCGGGAAAGAAAGCAAGCACAATTCCAAGCGCAGTGGTCAGAAAACCGCACGAGCCCGCAAAAATCAACGTTTCTCGACCGTAGCGCCCGTCCGTCAAATCCCCAACAAAAGCGAACTTCAGCAGTGCGGCGAATACATAAAGAAAAGGAACGAGTTGCAGAACCACCGCCAACGACAGCATGGTTTGAAACGCTTCCTGCACCCCGCCGGAGGCGTAAAAATTGATGACGATTAATATCAGCGAAACCACCGCCTGCACAATCAGCGCTGCGTGCGGCGTCGCATATCTCGGATGCACCTTGCCGAGCCATGAAGGCATATAAGAGTCAAGGCCGGCGACAAACGGAATGCGCGCCGACCCGCCCATCCAGGCCGAACCAATGCCCGCAATCGACAAGCTCAACATCAAAGCAAACGGCGTGATGATCCACGTCACGCCGACCTTGCCAGCCATGTGGCTGACGGCTTGCACGATCCCTTGCAGCACGCTGATGTCGTTTTTGCCCACGGCCACCAACAGCGTGAGCGTCGCGCCAATGTAAAGCGCGCCGGAGATCAGACCTCCCCACGCAACCGCACCGGGCAGCGTCTTCTGCGGATCTCTAATTTCGTCGCCCATGACCGAGGCAAGCTCTAACCCGACCAGGCCGAAGCAAATCACCCCAAACGAATTCAGAACGAAGCGCGGATCCGCCGGGATGCGATAATCGGCAGCAGTGACGCTGGTGCCGAAGCGCGACCAGACGGTGACTCCCAGGCCGATTAAAACAGCGGCTGCCACAAAGGTTCCGATGGCGCCCAGGTTGTTCAACCACTTCCCTATCCCGAGTCCGACAATGTTCAGGACCGTAAGCAGCGCGAGCAGGATGAGCGATGCGAGCATGGCGAACGTCTTGTTGTCGGCGAACCCGGCATGTCCCGGCCCCATGGCGAACACTGACACGCCGACGAAGTAGAGCATTACCGTCGGCACGTAGAGCATGTTGTTCGTCCAGTAACACCAGCCCGAGAGGAAGCCGTGGAAGTCGCCGAATACTTCCTTCGCCCACAGATACACGCCGCCTTCGCCCGGGTAGCGATGAGCGAGTTCGATCACCGCGATCCCCTGCGGCCAGAAGAAAAGCAGCAGCGAAATAATCCAGAGCCAGACCGTTACCCCGCCGTTGGCCGCGATTGACGGAACCACGTTGAGATTGAATACCGCGACGACAAACAGCAACACAAGGTCGAAGCGTCCGAGGACGCGTTTCAAGTGCGGCTGATTGTCGGCGGATTGACTCATTGAATCATTGAATCATTGAGTCATTGAGTCATTGCGCGTCGAGTAATCGTTTATCAACGATTTGAATGACTCAATGCCTCAATGACTCAATGTCTCAATTTGTCGATTTAGTGCGTGGCCACGGCTCCCAGGCGTTCATGCTGCGCGGCTGCCAACGGCGCGGCGACGTCTTCGAACACCGCCAGATGTTTATCGATATCGGCCTCTGTGTGTTGCACAGAGATCGTCCACTGCTCGTCCCACCAGTACGGCTGCGGCATCACGCCGCGGTTAACCATTCCGAACCAGTAGTGGCGCCACAAATCCGTATCAACCGCAAGCCAGTCGCGATAGTTGCGAATCTCTTTCGGGTAGAGCATAAGCGCCCCATTCGCACCCGCACTGGCGACATACGCTTGCAGGCCAACTTTAGCGATGATCCTGCGATAGCCATCGACGAGCTTCGTTTCCAGCTTCTCGACGTACGCGTAGTTAGCGCGCGTGAGCACTTCGCGAAAGGTTGCAATCCCAGCTGCCGTTGAAATGGGGTTCGTGTTATAAGTGCCGCCGTGAAATACTTTGTGATCGGAAATCAGGTCCATGACGCGCTTATGCGTGCCGAACGCGGCCAACGGAAATCCGCCGCCAATCGACTTCGCCAGGCAGATCATGTCGGGCGTAACACCGAAATACTCCGACGCACCGCTCCAGCAGAGCTTCGCGCCAGTCTTTACCTCATCGAAGATCAAGAGCGCGCCGTTCTTGTCGCAGAGTTCGCGCAAGCCTTCCAGAAATCCTTTTTGCGGCATGCACAAGCCGACGTTCATCATGATCGGTTCAAGAATAACGGCCGCAATTTCGTTGGGGTTCTCGCGAAAGCGCCGCTCGACAGTTTCGAGATCGTTGAAGGTCGCGATCGGCACTTTAGCCAAACTGGCTTTCGGCACGCCCGCGCCCCCCGACACTGGCTTGGGATTCTTGATGTCGCCGAAATCGTCGGCGGGCGGATGCGGCTTCACGCTAACCAGGGCCGCGTCGTGTAAGCCATGGTAGCCGCCTTCGAACTTGATGATCTTGTCGCGGCCAGTCGCAGCTCGCGCCAGCCGGATTGTATGCATCGTAGCTTCGGTGCCGCTATTGCCAAAACGGCACATCTCAATCGGAAAGCGGGTGCAGATCTCCTCCGCCAGTTCCCACTCCATGTTGTGCGGCATGCCGTAGGCGGTGCCTTTGTGCAGGCGACGCTCGACAGCCTTGATCACCGCGGGGTGCGAATGGCCGGCCATTAAAGTGCCGAAACATAGATTGTGGTCGATGTATTCGTTTCCGTCGAGATCGCGGAACTTACTGCCCGAGGCTTCCGAAACAAAGATGGGATAGGGTTCATAAGCGCGGTAGTTGCTGGCCACGCCCAAAGGAAGGCGCTTCAGATTTTTCTTGTGCGCCTCGGCGGACTTCGGGGTTCGTCGCTCGAATGTGTCGAGCTCTTTTTGCAGTGCGGGATACATCGTGATCTCCAAAAATGCTCAGGCCGAATCCGGGGTCCCCAGCGGGTTCTGCTTCTGGCCCGCTGGGGTGGAGGATGGGCCATTAGATTGGGTCCGGGCGGTTTGAAGCCGCCCGGTTTTCAGACAAACGCTTTCAGAAACAAATCAGAAGTAGAACTTCAAAGCAAATTGTACAAGACGGGGAGGAAGAACCTCTTGCACCTGGCCAAAGGTCGAATCCGAAAAATTGCCGTCCGGGTTTACAAACTCCGTCCGATTAAACAGATTAAAGATGTCGGTCCGAAACTCGAAGTACCGGGCTTCTGTGATCGAAACCTTCTTCATTAGAGTGACATCCCACTGGTTTTCCCCGGGGCCGCAGCAAATGGAACGCGGTGTGGTGGCAAAAGTACCCAGCGGAGGATCGGAAAATTGATTGGGATTGAGATAGTAGTGGACAAATTGCCCATTCGATTGCGGCACCGAAATCTTCGGATCTTGAATTTGCAGGGGCCCATTAACCTGGGGTGCGGCGGTTCCGAAGAAGAATAGACTGCCAATCAGCTCATCGTCGTCCTGCGTCTGCAACCGGATGGGGAAGCCGCTCTGGAATTGGGTAATGCCGGAAAGCTGCCAGTTGTCGAGAACCTTGCCTTTGACTCCCGCATACTTCGGCACTGGAATATCCCACACATAGTTGATGACAAAGCGTTGCTTCGAATTGAATAGCGAAAGCGCACGGCTCTTCTTGAAGTCGAAGGGATTGAGAGTTTCCTCGAAGGAGGACGCCCAGTCGAGCGACTTGCTGAAAGTGTATGCCGCCTGAAATTGCAATCCATGCGAAAACCTTTTCTCAAGCATGGTCTGCAACGAGTTGTACGCGGATGTAGCAATCGTGTCTTCGGCGAAAATGTTGGTAAAGATCGGATTGCCTTGGGCAGGACAATTCAGACCCGCGTTCGGACCGTTAGTGACGCAGTTGGGCGCCGAATAAGGTCGCGTTCCCGCCAGAAAAATCGGAGTTCCTCCAACAGCTCCGTTAAGGATCTGGCCCGAGGGTAAGTGCAGCGTTTGTCCCTGAAGCAATGTGAACTGGTAAGTATTATCTTCTGCCGTTGGCCCACAGCCTTGTCCCAGGCTCGCCAGATCCAAGCAGGTCTGCGGATCGCCGGGGTTGATATCGTGCGATGCCAACAGGCGATGCCCCTGCGAGCCTACGTAGTTAATCTGCCACAGCAGGTCTTTGGCCAGTTCGCGCTGAATGCTGAAGTTGTACTGGGCCGTGTACTGTGTGCGTAGATGAGGCTGAAAGTCGCCATACATCAAGATGGGCGAAAAGTTTGCCCACCCCGGATCCTGGCCTCTCGGAGGGGTAATGATGCCGTTGAAACCGTTTGGAGCGACCGTGCCGTACTGTCCGATGAATGGAGTATTGAAAAAGGTGTTGTAGAAGCTTGGACTGCTCCCGAAAGGCGGCTCAGCGCCGAACTGCTCGAGCACAAGTTGCTCCATCGGGTTATAGAACAGCCCCCAGCCTGTGCGAATGCTCGTCTTGCCGTTGCCGCCGAATAACTTGCCCAGGAAGCCGTGGTCGAAGGTTGGACTGTAGGCAAGGCCGATTCGCGGGGCGAACGCCTTGTAATAGGTTGAGGTCAACCCCGCGGGCACACCCGGATCGCCAGGAACAACCAGCCCTGTAGGACAATATGCTAGCGTGGAAGAATTGCCCAACGCATCTATACCGGGGATGGTGCAGGGAAATATCTTACTGTTCTCGCCCGGACGGAAAGTCTGCACGTGCGCCAGCGCGTCAGTTAGCGGCGTATCGAGTTCCCAGCGGAGTCCATAATTCAAGGTAAGGTTGCTTTTGATCTTCCAGCTGTCCTGCGCAAAGAGATAGAGGCCGGTGTTCCGAATGTTCTCCCTCTGCGCGGAGCCTTGAGAATATGTGTCCACGAGACCGAGGAAGTAACCTGGATAATTATCGAGCGAACTAACAGCGTTCGTTCCAGAACTATCGAAGGTGAAGTTCCCGCTGACGTTGTAGTAGAGCGTCTGGTCGAAGCGATTACGCTGCACATCGGCGCCGAACTTTAGGGTGTGGTTGCCTTTGAGCCAACTCAGGTTATCCACGAACTGAAAGGAGTTTCCCACTTGCGGCAGTTCTCCCTCCCAGCCATTTCCGATATTGAAACCGCCGGCAACGTCCACGAAAGGAAGTCCGGTACGGTTCGAGGGCAAACCCGTAGTTATGCCATATTGAGGATTCGTTCCGAGCTGTCCCTGAATTGAGTTGGGTCCACTATTCGAATCGGACACTCCAGTGAAACAATATGCGCTCGCTGATCCCGTGCAAAAACTCGTGACCGCGCCGGTGTTTTGGGGATGCTGGAACGTCAACTCGCCTTCACGCAGATACGTGACCCGGGACTCATTCACGAGCGAGTTACTGATTGTCCATGTGTAGCTTGGATTCCATTGCTGAAAGCGCTGTTTGACAAAAGTCCCGTAGCCGGGCACGTTGGCGCCGGCTGCCTGAAAGTTATAAAAAGGATTGAGATCTCTTTCGTCATTAAAATAGTAGTAAACGCTGATATTCTGGCGATCGTTAACTCTGTGATCGAAGCGGAAAGTAAACTGATCAGCGTCCGTTGAAGCGGTCGGCACACCTTCGTACTGGCTGCCCGGAAGATTTGCGCCGGGCAAGTACTGAAGCAAGTTTAGCGCCACCGGGTCCATACACGGTTGGGGAATATTGACATTGGGAAAAACCTCAGTCCATGGGATGTAGCTATTGCCTGGGACATTCGGGTTAGGTTGGTGCGGCAGACTCCCAATTGAATACCCCAGAGCAGTGTCGCAACCCGGACGTCCATCAAGGGCTTGAGCTAGAAAAGGCGCAGCTGACGGGGCAAGGCCAGTTGTATCGATTCCTCCAGCAAAAGCTGGGTTTTGTCCGCCCGCAGAGAAGTCTCCCGACACTTCAGCAGGCGTCGGCAACTGTACCACTGGGCTAGCCAGGCCCTCCCGGATACGACGGCCTTCGTACGACCCAAAGAAGAATGTCCGGTCCTTCTTGATCGGACCACCCAACGTGCCCCCGAACTGGTTCTGATTGAACTGGGGCTTCGTAGTATTGAGAAATCCCTGGGCATTGAGGACCTTGTTGCGGAAGTACTCGTATACATCGCCATGAAGTGCGTTGGTGCCCGACTTGGTCACAACGTTAACGACGGCGCCGGAATTGCGTCCGTACTCGGCATCGAACGTGTTGGTGATAACACGAAACTCATCGATGGCATCGGGAGTGGGTTGCACAGCGGCTCCGTTTACAAACGTATCGTTGGCGTCGCCACCGTTCACGCTGAAGTTGTTGGCGCGGCCGCGACCGCCGTTAACCGAGACGGACCCAGGGTCGTCGCTCCCATAAAACGTGCTGCCGCTCGATCCCAATTGTGATTGCACGCCGGGCTGTAACTGTAAGAACTGATACGTATCGCGGGTGTTCAACGGCAGTTCGTTTACCGACTTGTTATTTACAACCGCGCCCAACTGCGTGCTGGTCGTATCCACCAACGGGGCTTCGGACGTCACCTCCACTACCTCTTTGGTCTCGCCGACCTCCAACGTGGAGTTGAAGGTCACCACCTGATTCAACTCGACAGTGATGCCTTTCCGGACGTTGGTCTTGAAACCGGAGAGATCGAACGATAGCGTGTAAGTGCCAATCGGGACTTCCGGAAAACCATAATCGCCATTACCGTTGGTCGCCGTTTCGCGGCTGACGCCCGTCGCTTCGTTGGTAGCCGTCACCTTCACATCCGCGAGCACGGCGCCACTGGGATCGGCCACGCGGCCGAGAATTCGGCCGCCGGTACCTTGCGCGACAAGCAACGTGGAACAGACGAGGCACAGGCTCAGAACGGCGAGCCAGCGAGTCAACCGGGAAGGCTTCGGCAGCGGCATAAACAGATCCTCCAGATCTCCTAGGGGCGCCAGATCCGCACTTTTGGCTTGATTTTCAATGCTGTGCGCAACGTGAACCTTGCTATAATCGCGTAAGGTTAGAGATTCGTTTGTCTCCTGTCAAGCGGAAAGTGGGAATCCCAGCGCGGCCCTCAGGCATCTCAGGCAATCATGTCGAAAGACGCACAGGTGCATCTCAAAATCGGCGACGTGGCGAGGCTGGTTGGCGTTTCTCCTTCGGCCATCCGTGGATGGGAAAGCCTTGGGCTGACCCGTCCGCAACGGAGCGAAAGCCGGTATCGTCTCTACACCAACGACGACGTGCGCGTGCTCAAAAGAGCGCGTTACCTGCGCAAGGTGCGCGGCCTGAATACTCCCGCCATCGTCGAGATGTTGAAGCGCGATGGGGCTATTCCGCCCTCCGCCGCCGCATCCCCCAGCCTTGGTTCTCGCCTGCGGCAGTTGCGCACCACGCGCGGACTCGGTCTGGCGGAAGTCGCCTCCGCCGCCGGAATCTCGGTGGGCTTTCTTAGCGCGCTGGAACGCTCGCAAACGAGCGCATCCGTGGGAACACTGCGCAGGCTGGCACGATACTATCGCACCAACATTCTGGACTTCTTCGATCCGACCGGAGCGAACCCTCGCCTGGTACGTCCCGCCAAACGCAAGGTGCTCGAAGCCGGCGCTGGCGTACACATGGAATTGCTTGCCTGGGGAAACACAGCCATGGAGCCGCATCTGTTCCGCATCAAGCCCCATGCCGGCAGCGGAGAATCGTATGCGCACGAGGGCGAGGAATTCCTATTCGTGCTTCGCGGAGAACTGAAGATCGCGCTGGCCGATGAGGAATACCATCTCAAGCGCGGCGACAGTTTCTACTTCGAAAGCGCCACGCCGCATCGCTGGTTCAACCCCGGAACACGTGAGACGTGGCTGCTTTGGGTGAATACGCCTCCAACGTTCTGACTGCCTTTCGAGCTGGTCTTGCGGCAAGCTCCCTCAGGGGCTGAAGCCCTTGCTTTTATTGGCTCTGGACGGTACGGCGAAGAGAGGTTGCGGAAAAAGTGTCCTTCCCGGCGAAGCGTTCGCCCCAGCGGCTGGAAGCCGCATTGATTGCGTGGCATTTACGGCACGAGTGAGACTCGTGCCCTTCCCAAAACCGCGCGAAACGAAGTTTTTCCGCAACCTCTAAAAGCCGTGCCCTACCCAAAGCAACTTACGGGACATCCTCTGATCGGTCCTACTTACTCGATGGCAAGCTACTCGATGCCACTGTCAGCGGAGAGCGTGCACGTAGATGGGCGAGGTGCGCATCTCCGGCGGGCGCGTCGCCGTGATCGTATGGGCGAAACAGCGCGGCGTACAAGAACCCGACGGCGAGCACGATCGTGGTTCCGACAATCATGCCGTAATTGCGGTACCAGGGATCCTGCGGAGCGCGAGGCCATACCATGTTGACGATCGCCAGCACTCCATAGGTAAGCGCAGCCACATTGACCGGATAAGCCCAAACGCCCAAACGAAATGCTCCGCTTGGCTTCCATCCCTTCGCGCGGGCAATCAAAGCCCCTAAGACGATCATCTGGAAGGCGACATAAATTCCGGCGGAGCCAAATACGATGATGGTCTGAATCATCTGCTCGAGGAACAGGCCCGCGATTGCGATTACGGCGGGGACAATCCCCGCGACCATCAGCGCGTTGAACGGGATTCGCGTGTGCTCGGAAAGCTTGCTGAGTTGTTCGCCGCCGGCAATCATGCGGTCGCGGCCATAGCTGAACAACAGGCGGCTGGTGGCCGCTTCCAGGCTGATGAGACAGGAGAAGAACGAGACCATCACCACCGCGATCACGGCTCGCAGGCCGAGTTCACCCATGGCTGCGCGTAAGACCGTAACAACCGGGTCGGTATCCTTGCCGGAAAAGATCGCGTTCAGATCGGGCACTGCAAGTACAAGAGCGAGGCAGACCAGCATCGCGGCAAAGCCGCCAATATAGATGGTCATCCGCATGGCTTTTGGAATAGCTCGGCTGGCATCGGGAGTTTCCTCGGCTACGTCTCCGCAGGCTTCGAAACCGTAGTAACAGAACATAGCGGCGACGCTGGAGGCCAGGAACGCAGGCAAGTAATGACCATTGCCGAGGCCGAAGCTTTCAAACAGCGCATGGAAGCTTTGGCGTCGGGCAAAGATGAGCAGATAGCCGCCGACAACGATAGCGCCGACTAACTCGCAGATGAAGCCAAACATGGCCACACGCGCCAGAAGCTTGGTACCGCTGAGATTCAGCGCGGTAGTGATTGCGATCATGGCGACTGCAATCGCAACTTCTCCGGCCTGACTGGCTTTGATGGCGAAGAGCTGCGCCACATAAGGCGCTCCGCCGACAGCGACCGCGGCGATCGTTGTGAACAACGCCCAGAGATAGACCCAACCTGCCATCCATGCCCAGCGCTTACCTACTAAGCGGCGAGCCCAGGGATAAAGTCCGCCAGAGATGGGGAATTGAGAAACGACTTCGCCAAATACGAGCGCGACCAGTAACTGGCCGAGGCCAACGAATAAGTAGCTCCAGAACATCGGCGGTCCGCCGGTGGAAATGGCGAAGGCGAAAACGGTGTAGACGCCGACCACTGGAGACAGGTAAGTGAAGCCGAGCGAGAAGTTGGCCCACAAGCTCATGGAGCGCTCAAAGTTCGAGTCGTATCCGAGGGCTTCGAGTTGGGCCGTATCTCGCTCGGCGGTCGTTTCTGGTTTCATAAGGATTCCCTTTGCACGGTGCCAAAAGCTATGCAGGCCGCGAGTCGTCTTCTACTCTCTCAAACTGTTTCAGGTTTCTGTCATTGCGCCGGCAACACGCCAACTTGGCGCATGATTGCGGCCGAGTCGTAGAAATCGAGGTTGCGGACGATCTTGCCTCCGCGAAGGTCGATCACGCTCACGCCTCGGACGGTAAACTTCTTGCCGGTTTTGTAGATGCCTTTATCGGTGCCGCTGAAGCTCCATTCGATGGTTGCATGATTGTTGGAGAATGACGCGCGTAGCAGCTTAAGCTCGAGATCGGGAACGGCTTCAAACTCATCGGCTGCGAATTTGCGCACTTCGGCTTGTCCGTGGCTTATTTCGCCATAAGCCACATCTTCATAGAGAATGTCGTCCGAGAACAGCGGCAACATTTTGTCGGGATCGTGAGAATTCCAGGCGGCGATCCATCTTTTGGCGAAGCTGTTTTCAGAGGGAGAATTCTTGGTAGTGACGTTATCCGCGGCTGAGGCGTGATCGCTGGCAGCTCTGGCATTTGCAGGAAGCGCGATTACTGGGATTAACATTGCGGAGAGCGAGGCTACGGCAATGAACATTCGCTGGCGATTCATCGATTCATTTCCTTTAGCGCGGCGCGGAGTCTCCGTTAGTTGCAGGAATGGCGCAGGCCAAAAACTTTGCGCGATTATAGCAAGGTTGGGTGGGAGCGCAAGTTTCCTTTTTTTCACCGCAGAGACGCCGAGAAAATCAAATCCTGGCAAGACCTCTTCTTTTCCCGGCTCCGCGGACTCGCGGGTTCCCTTTGATGTGCGAGCCTGTGGGCGATACAAGGCCAACTTGACTCGCGGGACATTGGCCTAGAGGCGAAATTGGAGTGAGCGGATTCGGGCTGGCTTGGGCGCGAACCCTTCGACAAGCTCAGGGCAGGCTCTGGCGCACCGGGCGGTCACCCACCGTCTCAAGATTCAAAGTAGCCCACTGCCCCACCCATTGCGCGATGACTAGACACCCGGCCTAGGCGCGTAGAAGTAATAGTCGGCGGAGTAGGCGCTCTTCGTTTCTGCGTTCTTGTGCGACTCATCGCAGCCGGAGAGCGGCGGCTTGCCTCCTTGCGTATGCAGGCGCTGAATTGTGGCCACGTTCGAGAGCAGGCCGTTGCCCGCATGGCTGACAACGTTCACCAGTAGCCAGGGGATCGAATCGGCGTCGGGCGAATCCACGTGCGCTGCGGCTTTGCCCGTGACTTCGCTGCCGTCGTTCAGCTTCCAGGTGGGCCCGGCGAAATGATGCCCGATCACTTTGCCGCTATGGTCGCGCATTTCGGCATCGGGGGCTTTGAGTATCCAAGTGGACTTTCCGTCAGACGCCGGTTGGCAAGTGTAGATCTGCGATCCCACTCCGTGTGCGAGCAGAACAAGGTCGAGGCCCGCAGGAACGACGAGAGCAGGCGGCACGTCGGTGGGGGACGCTGGTGGCGCGATGGTTTGCGCGGTCGCGAAATGGGTGCCGAGAAACACAAGAATAGTGATCAGCACGGTGACTACGCCCGATTTGCTTCGCATGTCTTCTAGATGAAACTCAAATGGGTCGCGGATCAAGTTCTTTACCTCTTTTTTAATTGCTGCTTCCAGCCCAGGACTCTGGCCTTGTTGCCTTCGGCTTCGGCTTCGGGGACCATTCCTTTTTTCTGATAGAGGATGGAGAGGCTGGTGTGGGCGAGAACGTCGTCGGGATCGAGGGCGGAGATGCGCTGCGAAACCTCGATGGCTTCGTCGAGGCGGTTGAGATTTTGCAGGGCGCGGCTGAGGCCGTGGAGAGCGTCGGTGAAAGTGGGGTCGGCGGCGAGTGAGTGCTGGTACTCCTCGATGGCCTGCTGGTCGCGGCCTTCGGCGACGTGGTCGAGGGCGGCGTAGTAGTGGGATTCGGCCTGGTCGCGATTTGGCGGAGGATGATCGGACATGCGTAGGAAAATCTTAAACCACCGGGACACTAAGGACACGGAGGAATTGTCCCGGTGATGCAAGGGCGCTTCACGTGCCAATCATGCAAGACAAGCCCACCGGGCCAGCAGGGATGTTTCGATTCCGCAGAGGCTTCACTTCGTGAAGTCTCTGCTCCGCTCAACAAGACAGAATCGAAGGAACCTCGGTACCCACACGGTCTAGTACTCGCGGCACTCGCGCTCGGGGATTTCGCGGCGTAGGGTTTGATTGTGTTCCCAAAGTTCTACGTCTATGGGTCAGGGAAACGGCTGGCAGGTGGCCAGTTTCGCTAAAGACTTTGGCCTGCGAGTGCCGATAGTTGCTTCGCGAGCGATTCGTTCCCCTTTGCACGTTCGCAAGCCAGCGGGAGCCCGCTGCCGAGAAATTTTGTTTACAAATAAAAAATGATCTCATTAAAAAAATATCTGGACATGGAAGCAAAGGAAGCTCACGTTAGCGGCCCCGATCCGGCTGAGCTGTTGCCGGTTTGCCTGGAGTCGTTCCGGGCTGTGCTAAATGCAATGGGCGAGAGCGGGGCGCGTGCGTGCCCGGCGGTTGGATCCGATTTGCGGGAAAGCCTGGGAGCGCTGGCCCGGCAGCTGGCGAACGAAATTTCCCCGGATGTGCTGACGGAAGCGGGAACCCGCGCCGACGAGGAACTCCGGCAATGGGGCGACCGGACGGCGGAACATTTCAAAACGAAAGCCACGGAAGTAAAAGAGCTGCTGATTATGCTGGCGCAGGCGGCCCAGTCGGTGGGCGAACGCGACCAGCGATACACAGCTCATTTCCAGCAGCTGACCGTACGGCTGCGGACTATTTCCAATCTGGAAGATTTGACGCACGTCCGCACGTCGCTGACGCAACAAGTAGGCGAACTCAAGACCTACGTCGAGAAGATGGGGCAAGACAGCCAGCAGGTGGTGGAGAGCCTGAAAATGCAGGTTTCCACCTACGAGACGCGCCTGAAGAAGGTGGAAGAGATGGCGCTGTCTGATCCATTGACTGGCCTGGCGAACCGCCGGAAGTCGGAGGACCGCATCGAGGCGCGGATCGCGGCCGCACAACCGTTCTGCGTGATGCTCCTGGATTTGAACCGGTTTAAGCAGGTGAACGACAAATACGGGCATTTGGCGGGAGACAACCTGCTGCAGCAGTTTTCCCAGGAACTGCGATCGAGTATGCGAACCACCGATCTTGTCGGACGCTGGGGCGGAGACGAGTTCATTGTGGTCATGGAATGCAATGCCTCGGGAGCAAAGGCGCAGCTTGAACGGATGAAGAAATGGGTTTTCGGCAATTACACGATTCGTCCAGGAAAAGGTACGGGCGAGGTTCAGCTGACTGTGGACGCGGCGACTGGAGTTACAGAATGGCAGGCGGGGGATACGGTGCGGTCCATGATTGAGCGCGCCGACGCGGCCATGTATAGAGAGAAGGGGGCGAGCCGGTAAGCCTCACGTCTAGAGACACAACCAAGTTAGCGCACACCCAGGTTAGCGCGCAAAAGACGGGCGCGCACCCTTCGACAAGCTCAGGGCCGGCTCTGCGCGCAGCGCACTCTACTCCATCAAGAAAAATGCACTAGCGGCTGGCGGAGACCTGGCCGGGTTCTTTGAGGCCGAGACGGAACAGGCCTGCGTTGCGCTCTTCGGGCAAGAGTGGTTCGAAGCCGGCGGCTTCGGCGACGATTTGTCCGTCGGAGGCAAGGACCCAAGCACAGAGATCCTTAACGGCACGCGACGCGTTTGGGTTGATCGCCCAATAGATGTGACGCGTGATCGGATATTGCTGGGATCGAATATTTTGAATGGTCGGCTCGACCGCGCCAGAAGTTAGTCCAGCTTTGATGGCGATTGCGCGGACTCCGGGATTGGAATCGACGGTGCCGTATCCGATGGCCGCAGGATTGGAGGCGATGACCTCCAATAAGGCGTGGGTGTTGCTCTTGCCCTCGAACGGATAGGGCTCTTCGCCGTGGAGGACGGTATCCTCGAAAAACGGCAGTGTGCCGGTGGTGCTTTCACCGGCGTAGAGAGCAATGGTGCGGTCGGGGCCTCCGAGATCTTTCCAGTTGGTGATGCGTCCGAGAAAAATGGCGCGGACTTGCGCGACGGAAAGCTCCTTGATGTGATTCGATTTGTTCACGTACAGCACGACCGACTGCACGGCAATCGGGAATTTAAGCCGGTTACCAGCAGGCGCGGAACCTTCAATCTGTAAAATATCGAGGTTGTCGGCCATGGCTGCGCTTTGCTCCTTGCCGAAAACCCTGAAGTGAAGCTCGGGCCGCTTCATCTGATATCGCTCGACGAAGCGCTGGCCCAGATAAATCAAAGTGTCGGCGCCACCGATTCGAGACGGCTGTGCGAAGACAGGTAACACCCAAAATAATAATGAGAAGAACGTGAGAACCCGCTTGGGAATGGTCATTTCGGCCTTTCACAAGGAGTAAAATCCCGCCGGAGTGGAAACGCTACTTACGGGAGTAATGGAATTTCGCAGTCTGTATTACCCTTTTCGATGAGCACGAGCGGCGGCGCGCGTTACTACGGGTGCCAGCATCGAGGGTCGAGCTATTGCGATGTGCTTGGGCAGGAGGCCGCAGGTTAGCGACAAAAGACGAGCCCGAACCCTTCGACAAGCTCAGGGCGGGCTTTCGGGCACCAATTGTTTCTCAACCTTTGAGCTGGATTCTACCCGACGTGCTCGGGTTTCCAGCGGAGGATGGGTTTGCGCGCGGCGGCGGTTTCGTCGAGGCGCTGGATGCGTGTGTTGTGCGGGGCGTCGAGTACGAACTGCGGATCTTCTTCTACCTCTTCGGCGATTGATTTCATCGCTTCAATAAACAGATCCAATTCTTCTTTTGGTTCGCTTTCGGTGGGCTCGATCATGAGCGCGCCGGGGACGATCAGCGGGAAAGCCGTCGTGTAGGGATGGAATCCGTAGTCGATGAGGCGCTTGGCCAGATCCATGGTGCGCACGCCTTTTTTCGACTGCACTTTATCGCTGAAGACGACCTCGTGCATGGACGGTGTCTCGTAGGGCAGGTCGTAGGTGCCTTCGAGTCCCTCGCGGATGTAGTTGGCGTTGAGGACGGCGTCTTCGGTAGTTTGGCGGAGGCCGTCGGGTCCGTTGGCGAAGATGTAGGCGAGCGCGCGGATGAACATTCCGAAGTTGCCGTAGAAGGCGCGCACGCGGCCGACTGACTGCGGGCGGTTGTAGTCGAAGCCGAGCGTGCCATCGGGCTTGGCGATGACAACGGGCGTCGGCAGAAATGGTTCGAGGATTTTCTTGACCGCGACGGGGCCGGAGCCGGGACCGCCGCCGCCGTGGGGCGTGGAAAAAGTTTTGTGCAGGTTGAGGTGCATGACATCGACGCCGAAATCTCCAGGGCGGGCTTTGCCGACGAGGGCGTTCATGTTGGCGCCATCCATGTAGAGGAGACCGCCTTTGGCATGCATGAGTTCGGCGATCTTGTGGATCTCCTGCTCGAAGACGCCGAGCGTGTTGGGATTGGTAAGCATGAGCGCGGCCACGTCTTCGTTCATCTGCGAAGCGAGCGCGGCTACATCGACCATGCCCCGGTCGTTGGATGTTAAATTCTCGACAGCATAGCCGACCGTTGCGGCGGTGGCGGGATTGGTGCCGTGTGCGGAATCGGGGATGAGAATTTTCTTGCGCGCGTTGCCTTTTGACTCGTGATAGGCGCGGACGAGCAGGAGGCCGGTAAGTTCTCCGTGGGCGCCTGCGGCGGGCTGGAGCGTGATGGCATCCATGCCAGTGATTTCGATGAGGCAATCGCTGAGCGTCTTCAAGATGCGCAGCGCGCCTTGCGAGATTTTCTCGGGCTGGTAGGGATGACCGTTGGCGAGGCCTTCGATGCGTGAGACGAATTCGTTGACGCGCGGATTGTATTTCATGGTGCAGGAACCGAGCGGGAACATGCCGAGATCGATGGCGTAATTCCACGTGGAGAGGTGCGTGAAGTGGCGGATGATTTCGATCTCGCTGACCTCGGGCATAGTGCCGAGGTCTTTGCGCTCCTGCTTGCCGAGCATCTTGGCGGTGTCGACTTCCGGCACGTCGAGCGGTGGAAGTTTCCAGGCGGCTTTGCCGGGCGATGACTTCTCGAAGATGAGGCCTTCGTTCTGGCTGATGTGGCGCGTGGCTTTGCGAGTAATGTGCTTCATAAATTCGTTTCTTTCGCCCCTTCGGGGCTGGATCTTATTTTCTCGCGGACCCAGGGCTTCCGCCCTGGGCTGTATTCTCTCGCCGCTTCGCGGCTTTGGGTCGCGAGCCGACAGTCAATGTCATCGCACTTAAGCACAGTCATCGCCATGCAATGAGTTTGAATCCTTGTGCAATTCTTCCCAATGCTGCCTCATCTTCTACAGCATGAACGCTCCCAGTTTGCAATGTCAGCCAATAAATAGGGCCTCCGCCGGGTCTGAACGCCAGCATCTCCTCGATAACTCGCTCTCCGCACATGAGTCTGCCCTTGGCACCCTGGAGCTTTCCAACACGAGCCACCGAAATAGAGGGTTTGTCAGAGTCACAGTACTCTGACAACGAATGTCGAATTCCCTCCTCAGTCGTCTTGTATCCGAAACTATTGGGTTCCCCGTACACGGTCACTTGACCACCAGAAGGGAGTGAAATCCCAACTCCACGTTCGGGCCCCGCTTGATCTCCGGCCTGACCCCGCATCTTATCTGGAATGCGCACGGCGAAACCCATCGCGTCGTTTCGGTATTCCCCAGTGACCGAACGTTGCTGGGCAACCGCCACGAAACAAAGCGCGAAACCGAGCCAACCCACCGACAGCACTCTTCGCAGCGCACAACCGCGTTTCATCGCGTTACTTCCTGCTCCTCGACTTCCTTCATACTGCGCACACCGCGTTCGCTCTCGGCGACGAGGCCAACGGCGGTGTCGATCATGGAGCGCGTTGTGAGTTCGGTGCAGCACCACAGCGCGGCATTGCCTATCTCGGGATAGAACTTCTTGAGCGGCAGGCCTCCGACAATTTTGTGGCCGAGCAGGCGCGAGTTGATCGCCGCAGGATCTTCGCTGCTTTCGACTACGAATTCGTTGAAGCGCGGCGATTTCGTAAATAGAACCTTGGCGTGCTTTGAGAATTGGTCGGCCGCGTAGGCGGTCTTGGCCAGATTCTGTTTCGCCAGTTCCCGCAGGCCGACCTTGCCGTAGACGGTCATGAAGATGTTGACCATGAGAGCGACCAGCGCCTGATTGGTGCAGATGTTCGAGGTCGCCTTCTCTCGGCGGATGTGCTGCTCGCGGGTGGCGAGCGTGAGGACGAATCCGCGCTTACCGTTTTTGTCGACAGTTTGACCGGCTAGACGGCCGGGCATTTGGCGGACGAATTTATCTTTCGTGGCGAGGACGCCGCAGTACGGGCCTCCGAAACCGAGGGGCACGCCGAAGGACTGCGCTTCCATGGAAACGATGTCGGCCGCGCGCGGCGGTTCGACAATGCCGAGTGAAACGGCTTCGGCGATGGAGACGATCAGCAGGGCTCCGCGCTCGTGGGCGATTTCGGCGATGGCTTCGATGTCTTCAATGGTCCCGAAGAAGTTGGGCGACTGGATAAGGACGCAGGCGGTCTGGTCGGTGATGGCGGACTCGAGAGCTTTGAGATCGAGGCGGCCGGAGTCGGTATAGGCGACGGTGCTTAGCGGAATGCCCTGGTGGGTAGCGTAGGTCTCGATGACTTCGCGATACTCGGGATGCAGCGTACGCGCCACGACGGCGCCCTGCTTGCCCGTGATGCGGACGGCCATCATCACGGCTTCCGCTGCGCCAGTTGAGCCGTCGTACATGGAGGCGTTGGCGAGATCCATGCCGGTGAGCTCGGCGACCATCGTCTGGAATTCGAAAATGGCTTGCAACGTTCCCTGCGCAAACTCGGCCTGATAGGGCGTGTAGGAAGTTAGAAATTCACCGCGCTGCACGAGCGCATCGATGACGACGGGGCGGTAATGGAAGTAAGCGCCTGCACCGAGAAAGCTGGTATAGCCTTCGCCATTTTCCTGGGCGCGCTGTTTGAAGAAATCGACGATCTCCGACTCGGCCATTTGGCGCGGCACGGCTAGATCGCGATTGAGGCGAAATGCGGCGGGGATGGGCGAGAAAAGATCGTCCACGGAACGGACTCCGATCGCTTTGAGCATGGCTTCGCGGTCGGAAGGAGACTTAGGTAGATATCTCATAAGAACCTTATCTGAATGATAACGGCGGCGCGGTTGAATGATGAAATCGGGCCATCGGGTGGTCGGGTCATCGGGTGATTGAAAACCTCAAGAACCTGATCGCCGCTGAGCGACTTCACATTCACTGCAAACCGCTCTTGCAGGTTGCCGTTTAATGGCCCGATGACCCGATCAGCCGATGATCCGATGCTTTTAATGTCCTGCCTCTTCGCTTACGAATTTTTCGTAGTCGGCGGCCGAGAGCAGCGTATTCAACTCCGCCGGATCCTTCACGGTGATTTTCACCATCCACGCGGCGTGGGCATCTTTGTTGACCTGCTCGGGAGCGGTGGCGAGCGCGCCGTTGACTTCGGTCACGGTGCCCGAAACGGGTGCGTAAAGATCGGACACTGCCTTTACCGATTCGACGGTGCCGAATGTCTTGCCAGCCGAAAGCTCAGTGCCGACTTTGGGCAGCTCGACAAAAACGATATCGCCGAGCGAGTCCTGGGCGTGGCTGGTGATGCCGATTTTGCCGTCGTTGCCGATCCATTCATGCTCTTTTGTATATTTGCGGTCGTTGGGGTATGACATGAGTGCTTGCTCCTTACTGTATCGTTCGCGTTACTGTATCGTTCACGTTCCGTCGTTCGCCGTTCGCATTTGAGGTGTCAGGCCTCAGGTCTCAGGAAAACCAAAACACCGAATCGATCAGATGAGACCTAAAAAACCTCAAACCTATGAGCTCAGACATGAAACCTCAGGCCTGAGGCCTGACACCTGATACCTAGCTTCCCAACAGGTTGCCTCATCAAGCAGCCCTCACGAGCCGCCTTCATGATTTCTTTGGACGCTTGTAGAACGGCGTTGGCACTACCTGCGCTTTCACGCCCTGGCCGCGGATTTCTACCTGCACCGTGCTGCCGACTTCTGCGTGTCTGGGCGGCACATACGCCAGCGCTATATTCTTCTTCAAGAACGGCGCTGGGCTTCCGCTGGTGACGTAGCCAATCTCGCTGCCACTGGCGTCAAGAACTTTATAACCGTCGCGGGCAATTCCACGATCAATCATTTCGAGGCCAACGAGCGCGCGCTTCAAGCTTTCGGCTCGCGCTTTTTCGAGCGCGGCGCGGCCGATGAATTCCGGCTTCTCCATTTTGATGAAGCGGTCGAGGCGGGCTTCCCAGACATTGATCGTGTCTGAAATCTCGTGCCCATAAAGCGGAAGCTTGCCTTCCAAGCGCAACGTGTTGCGCGCACCCAAGCCACAGGGGACGACGCCAAACTCCTTGCCAGCATCGAGAATGGCGTACCAGACCCGCGCGCTCGTCGCCTCGTCGGCTGGAACATAAATTTCGAATCCGTCTTCGGCGGTGTAGCCGGTGCGGCCCATGAGGATGTTCTTCAATCCGCAGACGGTGCCGCGCGTGACCCAATAAAATTTGACTACGCTCAGGTCGGCGTCGGTGAGCTTCTGGAGCAGGTTGACACCCTTTGGACCCTGAATCGCGATCTGCGTGAAATCGTCGGAGAGATGTTCGACTGCGCAGTCGAATTGGCGCGTGTTGTCTCGCACCCAGTTGAAATCTTTTTCGCGCGTACCGGCATTGATCACGAGCAGATATTCATCTTCGCCGAGACGGTGAACGATCACGTCATCGACAAACGTGCCTTCGGGATAGAGCAGCGCGGAATATTGCGCTTGTCCGATAGCGAGCCGCGAGGCATCGTTCATTGAGATGTGCTGGACCGCGACGAGTGCCCCGGGGCCGGCGAGGCGGATATCGCCCATGTGGCTGACGTCAAAAATTCCCACGCCGTTGCGCACGGCGAGATGCTCATTGACGATGCCGCAACCGATGGAGGCGGGATATTCGACGGGCATATCCCAGCCGTTGAACTCGACCATCTTCGCACCCATTTGGCGATGGACGGCATTCAGCGCAGTTTTACGGACTGGTGGCGGTGCGACTGGTGCGACGGACAAGAAAACCTCAATAGACAGTGGCTGGGCCTGCCGGAATCTGGAACTGACTAAGTTACCACTCGCGCGGGATGGGCAGCAAGGACAGGGGGACCAGGGTAGTGTCCTAACACTGCGTTGGAGATTTGGTGGCGGCCTCGGAAAGAAAGGCCGCCAGTTCTTCACGGCTTTGATTCTTCATCAAACAATTCAATCTGTCCGCCAAAGAGTGTTTTGAAGTGACGCTCGTATTCGCCTTTCGTTTTGGAGATTCTGGCAATTCCTAGCAGTTGCCCGAGTTGCGTTCGCAATGCCTTTACGCCGATCTCCGAAAGAAATTGATGCAGTCTCTTCCATCGCGCGCTGCTGTTTTCTCTTTGAGTCTTGGTCAGTTCAAAAATCTTCCCGTTGCTTTTGGCTAAAGGCCTGTAAACCTGATCCACCGTGAGATGCATGAATTTCCAAGGCCTGTTTCGCTCGGGTTTGGGCAGCCCGTATAGCCTATACCATTCTTCGTAGAGTTGATCGGGGAATTCCTTCTCGTACTCTCTTGCCTCCTCTTGAACGTAGAATTTGAATGCCGCAATGACTTCCTGTCTCGTTGCATCATAGCCAGCCAAGGCGTAGACAAGGCCTTTAATTCCGGCTTTTGCGGAAGCTCCAAGAATGGTATGTGCTTGTTTGGCAACGTGTGCCTGCTGTCTATTTAATTTTCCCTTGGCCTCAGCGGCAACGATTGCTTTACAAACATCGACCAAAAGCGTGGCGTCAAATCCGTTGACAATAACCGAAGGCTGCGCGCCACCGCTGGACCATTGAAATCTAAGGGGTTGTTCGATTTTTCCGCGGAGCTGCGCGCCAACGACACTTTCCATCGCCTTGCTAGCTAAGAATCGCGGGAATGCATTCCCACGCGATGAAAGCCCGAGCGCTTGTCCCATCCCGGTTTGGCTGATAACAGCAGTCTTTTGCTCATCGTTCAAGACGTAGCAATCAACATCAGTGCCAAACTCTTCCTTGAAGCTGCCTTTGTGTGTTGCTCGCGGAAGTGGCTGTTTCCCGGCCTTGAGCCAGCGCGCCTCTACAGCGGTACGCGCTATTTCCCGTCGCCGTTCGGGAGACAGTTTCAGGGCGCGCGCCTCTCCACCCTTCGACGCGCCCAAGGATGAGAGAGTCTGGGCCGCATCACTGGAACTAGAACTAGACTCCGGTTCTTTTTTATCGTCTCGGTATGCCATGATCCAGAATCTATGCTTGCCCGAGAAAGAAGTCAAGATAATTGTTGACTTCATGCCCGAGCAAGTATAAATTGTTGATAGCAAGAAGAAGCCCCGACTCTGCAGAAACAGAAAATCGGGGCTTGAATCCATCACAGCCGTAGCCGCAATGAGACTCGCAACTTCATTATCCGGCAAGTCGGCTGTGAACTCAAGGAGTTTTCACAGTGACCTGCCACAACTGCCAATCACGCTGCAATCGCTTTGGGAAGCACCGCAACGGCCTACAGCGCTTCCGCTGCTCGCTCTGCCGTAGAACGTTCACGGAAGATCACACGCGGCCTCTGGCCGATATGCGCCTGCCTGTCGAGAAAGCAATCTCCATCGTGCGGCTGTTCGTTGAAGGCTGCTCCGTCAGAAGTATTGAGCGCGTCACTGGCGTGCATCGGGACACGATTCTCCGCGTGTTGGTGCTGGCTGGGGAACGCTGCGAAAGACTGCTGGCCGATACGATCCAAAATCTTCAGGTCCGCGATGTGGAAGCCGATGAGATGTGGGGCTACGTCGGAATGAAGGAAAAGGCCAAGGGAAATTTATACAAGAACGTGGATAGCTTGGGAGACGCTTATACCTACGTCGCAATCGAGCGCAATTCAAAACTGATTCTGGCGTGGCATCTCGGGAAGCGCAATCGCCAAGACACTCTCACGTTCATCACCAAACTGCGCCGCGCCACAACTGGCAAATTTCAATTGAGCACTGATGGCTGGCCTTCATATCCCGATGCAGTAGAGCGCGTGTTTGGCGCTGACATTCACTACGCGCAATTGATCAAGGTTTACGGAACTTCCCGCGATGGCGAACAGCGGTACTCTCCGGCCGAAGTTGTGGACGTGGAGGTAGTCCCAAGAATCGGAATGCCTGATTACGAGCGCATTTGCACATCGCACGTTGAACGCCAGAACCTCACGATGAGAATGCAGATTCGCAGACTGACTCGGCTCACCAATGCGTTCTCGAAGAAGTGGGAGAACCTGAGAGCAGCGATTGCGCTGCATTTCGCTTATTACAATTTCTGCCGCATCCATCAGACGTTGCGCGTTACCCCGGCGATGGAAGCGGGTCTCACGGATCACGTTTGGGAGTTGAAAGAACTGCTGGCCGCATAGTAAAAGGCCCGATTCGCGGAATAAAGGCCGCACTGGATGCGCGGAGAAAGCAGCCAAGAAACGAAAGAAAAAGCGGAAGGCTAAGACGGAACAACAAAGCGGGAGCAGAAACCAATGACAAACGATAAAGTGCTGGAACAGTTCGACTGGGTGCACGCCCGTTCTGAATGTTCGGTGCCACATATTTTCAAGGAACTCGAACAGGGAGCGCGCGAAGATGTAGAAGCGGCGCAGTCTCTAATACCCCCCCACAGCGAACGGAAATTCTCACTGGCAATGACAACTACGAGAAGGTTCTCCGTCATCCGCGTAGACGATCCAATGAGGGGAATATCTCGCGCAGTAGATTTTGTGTGTGCGAAAGACAAAATAGAAGTCTACGACGGCAGCAACCAGCTTCTGTACTCAACTAGCCTAACCCTCAACAACGAGGGCAAGTGCCAATTGCTTGTTAAAGATAAAGAGTTAACTCAGTGGCAGTTTCGACGAACGGCCCTAGAAAAGTTATTCTTTGAGCCATTTGATTAACGCGAATTATACTGCTTCGCATGAACCACAACCCCATTCCCCTCGCTCTTTACTTGCTTGCCGTGGCGTGGGCCATACAGAACAGCGCTAAGCGGTGGGCGACTCTTCTTTGGATTGTCGTTGGACTTGGCGCAACGCTCGGCTTGTTCTTTGTGTTGGCTTCTGTCTGGCCAGATACGGCTGGCGTACTCGGTCACGTTGCAGTGATTCCTACGCTGCTAGTTTCGGCGCTCGCTGGTATCACCCACATGCGGTCAAATCGGCGTCCGGCTCCGCCGAAGAAAGCGTGAACACGCGTCAACGCACATTTCGGCCACTACCGGGACCAGGTGTCAGGTGTCGGGTGTCAGGTCTCAGGTGTCAGGTGTCAGGTCTCAGGTGTCAGGTCTCAGGTGTCAGGTCTCAGGTGTCAGGTGTCAGGTCTCAGGTGTCAGGTCTCAGGTCTCAGGTCTCAGGTGTCAGGTCTCAGGTCTCAGGTGTCAGG
>JBAVYO010000177.1:0-3988 GCA_049698855.1 Terriglobales bacterium | reverse complement strand
GCTTTGATCTTGCGATGTTATGCGGTATTAGCCCCGGTTTCCCGGAGTTATTCCCCACTCGAGGGCAGGTAGTCACGTGTTACTCACCCGGTCGCCACTTTACTCATGGATTGCTCCACTTTCTCGTACGACTTGCATGTGTTAGGCACGCCGCCAGCGTTGATTCTGAGCCAGGATCAAACTCTCGTTTGAAACCTGAAAAAATTGTTCGGAACGAACAATTTCGCCGCCGACTCGAAAGCCGGCAGCCTATTTTGTGAGTACGTTCAGACTTTGAGCCCGAACATTTCTTACAGCACCGAACCAGAACCGAAGCTCCGGTGCGATGCTCGTATAACACGGACATAAGTCCGCGTCACACTCACGACTGGCACGTTCAACCTTTTGTCAAAGACCGATTCGCATTTCCGCCTGAGCGGTGCGCTTTCAGTCCGCAGCGGCCCTCCCGAAGGAAAACCGTGCGTCCTCGAAACCCGTTAACCCTATTTGTTTTCTTGGCGCCTGTCAACCCGCTGATCTCACAGGATTTCCACCTGTTTTCAACAGCTCGGAAGAGTTTCCATCCGGGAAAAGGTCCGAAACTTGCAAACCATTGCCGGATAACTCTTTACGGCGCACTCGAAAACGCTCTTCCGATGCGGGATGACCAAGAACCCGGCCCATGCCGAAGCGGAAGACGGCTAAATAAATTAAAGATCGCTTGGAGGCTCTGCTATGCGCGGAAACCCTTCAGGGAACTCTGTCCCCGAATGCGAACCCCAGAAGCGGGGTTTAAATAGAGGCTTACTGTATTGGATGCCACAAGCCGCCGCGAGGATTCAGCAGGCAGCCCAGACACTCAGTCACTGTCCTCGATCTCATTGGTTATACCAAAACTACCTGAGCAACGCAAGGGGGGAATCAAAAAAAATTACTTGAAGTGCACAAAAGCGGAGTTTGGGGCGCAAGAATAACGGCGGCGCACGCCGTGAATTGTGCGCTAGCAATGGCTCCGAGCCATCCGGCGAACCTTGTCGTGGCTCGGCAGAGATAGCACGAAAAAAGCGCTTGGCTGTGCGGCGCTACAATTGAGGAAATGATCTCCGTCGTCCAACTCGGAACGCTCGCTTACGCCGAAGGCCTGCGGTTGCAACAAAAGCTGGTAAATCTCCGCAAGGCCGGCCAGATCGGCGATGTCCTGCTGCTGCTTGAGCACACGCCCGTGATTACGCTTGGTCGCAATGCGAAGGCGGCGAATGTGCTCGTGTCAACCGAGAGGCTAGCAGCGCGTGGAGTCGAAGTCTTCGAGTGCGACCGCGGCGGCGATGTCACGTTTCATGGGCCGGGTCAGATTGTGGGGTATCCGATATTTGATTTGCGGGGATTTGAACGGTCTCAGGTCTCAGGTCTGGGGTGTCAGGAAAACGGCTCTCAGCTTTCAGCTGTCAGCGCTCAGCAAGAACCGGATCGCGCCGCTTCCCTTCCCGCGAACCGCAAAACGCTGGGTGTCGTGGATTATGTGCGGCTTCTTGAAGAGATCTTGATTCGCACCTGCGCGAATTTTGGGATTGCTACGCAGCGCGTGGCAGGGTTGACCGGAGTTTGGACGGACGCATCTGAGGTAGAGATTCACGGGGAAGGGCACGACTTTAGTCGTGCCGAAATGAGCCGGCCCAACCGTGGGGCTTTAGCCCCTGAGGGCAGGGGCGAAGCCAAGATCGCTGCCATCGGCGTGCATATTTCGCGCTCAGTGACGTCGCATGGATTCGCGCTCAACGTGAACACGGATTTGAGTTTCTTCAATCTGATTGTGCCCTGCGGGATTACGTCGAAGCCGGTGACTTCGATGCAGAAAGAGCTGGGGCGCGATGTGGAGACGGATCAGGTTGCAAATGCGCTCTCGCGCAACTTCGGCACGGTGTTTGGGCGGCAGATGCTTTGGGTGGAGACCATCGATGCGCTGCTTGGAAATACAGTTGGTGTGCCGATGAAAGCACCCGAGGAGGTGCGGCGGTTGCGTGGCGAAGACGATTTGCTTGCGACCTAGTCGCCGCATCTTCGACCGCGATTAAACGCCGGGGGGCGTGCCTTTTCTCGGCAGTTATCTTAGTGACATTTGCACCAAGGCGTTCTTCGGGTCGCCTCTCGCAGGCCAATGCCCTGGTATCCGTCGTAGTCCACACATAATTCGGGGCTCTTGTAATCCGAGAACCTAAACCAAACGGACTCGACCGGTTTCCCACTCGAATCGAGTACAACAAGAAGGTGTCGTTCACTGGTATCGAGTCCATCGACGTTAAGGCTCTTCCGCTGGGGCCAGTTGGTTGGCGGCTTCTTGTCGATTTTGAACTTGAGCCCGTGAGAATTGATCTCACCATTTGGTAGGGTTGCGGGTTCTTTCCAAAAAGGATCATCCGCCCGAGCCGCAACGCAGACGCTGCCGGTGCCTTGCTGCGCACACGCAACCCGGGAAAATAACAACACGAGGACGACTACAACCAATCCAGTCTTCACAATGCCTCTACAGAAGATTCCTGAGAAGTCTAGCAGCTCACTGGCACGGCATCTCGATTTATGCTGCACTCCAGCCTCGCTTCATATAAACAATCTCGACTAGACTTGTCGCAAGCTCCGCGAGAAGATGGTTTAATTTCACTCTGAGTCGAGTTCGGCCTGCGGGGACCATGACGAAGAAAAAGACGTTGGCGGCAAAGCGCAATCCAGAACCTGGCAGGTCGCCTCATTCCGGAGAACGAAAGACCCAAAACCCCGCGCCGAAAACCCAGAGCCGCACTTACCCCATCCTCGACCACCGCCTAGAGAAGCCCTCCTTCACCCTTCGCCAAGTCCGCGTAGGCGACGAAACACACTACGAAATCGAGAGTGGCGACCTTTCCGCACCCGCCCCGCCCATCCGCGAATCGAAATACTTGTCAAAGTCGCAAGTCATCGAGATCTATCGCTGGATGCTGCTCAACCGCCGCATGGAGACGGCGCTCGAAAATCTCTACAAGCAAGGCAAAGTTGTCGGCGGAGTCTACTTCGGTCTTGGCCAGGAAGCTTGCTCGTGCGCCTCGGCTTACGCTCTGCATAAAGACGAGTGGCTCGGCCCGATGATTCGCAATCAAGGCGCTCTGCTGGTCCGCGGCTTTTCGCCCGCGGACATCATGATGCAGTACATGGCCAAGTCAGGCTCGCCAACCAAAGGCCGCGATGCGTCATCGCATTTTGGCGACATCAAAGATCGCAACGTGGTCGCGCCGATTTCTACTCTGGGCGATCTGATCCCGGTGCTTTCTGGTGTCGCGCTGGGAGCGCGGCTGCAAGGAAAGCAGATTGCTGTCATGACCTATATCGGCGATGGCGGACAATCCACAGGCGTGACTTATGAAGGGCTAAATTTTGCCGCCGTGCAAAAGCTGGGCCTGGTATTGATTGTCGAAAACAATCTGTGGGGATACTCGACTCCCGCCGACATGCAGTTTTGCGTAAAGGACCTTGCCGAGCGCGCTATTGCATATGGCATCCCAGGCGTGATCGTGGATGGCACCGACGCCTGCCAGGTCTACGACGCGGCGCACGAGGCCTGTGAACGTGCCCGGCGCGGCGAAGGTCCAACGCTGATTGAAGCGAAGATGATGCGCATGAAAGGCCACGCTATTCATGACGCAGCGGAATACGTCCCCAAGCCGCTCTTTGAATACTGGAAAAAGCGCGACCCGATCGCGCGCCTCGAAGATCATCTGGTTGATAAAAAGAAGTGGCTGACCGCCGAGGAAAATCACGATCTGATTGCCGATGTTGAGCGGCAACTGGAAGCAGATCGGAATTTTGCGGTGAACTCTCCTATGCCCACGCCGGAATCGGCGGCGGGTGGCGTCTATTGCGAGGCGGGCTGCCATGAGATCAAGCCGAAGTACGCCATGCCCGTCCCACGCGCGCCAGGCGCGCAAGAGCCAGCAACTCCGAAGCGTTCAGATGGGCCCGTACATCTAAAGTAGCCCAGCCC
>JBAVYO010000176.1:0-14380 GCA_049698855.1 Terriglobales bacterium | reverse complement strand
GGGGGGAGGTAAATATCCCATGAGTACAAGGGTATAATAACTAAACCGTGACAGGGTAGGATCTCAAGACTTTGGTTTAAGGGCGGATGTTAGGTCGCTTATCCGGTCGCGGATAGTATAGAGGGTTGCGAGGTTTTTAGGTTGCGCGGCTGCTATTTGGAGAAGGCGCTCGTCGATACTTTTCTCTGCCAACTTGTAGCCAAGAGTTTGAATTCTGGAGGTAAACCGCAACTGAAAGCCGTATCGAAGTCGGCGCTCGAATTGCCCAATCAATTCAAGTCTATTGTCGAATTCGGCATGGCCGTCCTTGTAATTGGGCTTTGGTTCCTCGCCTAGCTCGTCGATGAACCGCTGCAATTCATCCCTCAGGGAGACAGCGAGATCATAATCGGTTTGCGGATTGGGTTGTGGCGAGGGCTGAGGCTTCAGTCCCTCTATCGTTAGCTGAAGCGACTGAATCACCGACCTGTAGTGTTCAGTCATCGAAGCGAGCGCGGAACCGCGTGCAGTCGCTTCGTCTTGGAGTTTTACTTCGATTCCCGCGAACTGTTTTACCAGCCAATTTCCGTACCAATCAATCCCTAGGACTATCAGCACTACGATGGAGAGCGCAAGAAGCACATGCCAGCCATTCAGATGTTCGATTACATCCTGAAGGCTCTTGGTGGCCCCGATGACCGCTCCGATTCCGGCTACAATTGCCACAGTCCACTTTCCGAAGCGTGATATAGTCATTTCGTCTCCGTATGACTCGCCCTGCATCTCCGGCCAAAGAGAAACATCAGGACGAGCAAGCTGTTTTTACCCAGTTCGATTTCTCTACGCTTCTAGCGCGGGCTTGTGAGACGCCATCTCGCCAACCCGCTCCAAAAGTGAAGAGAAAATCAAGTTCCCGGAATCGCGGCGGTTGTACCGGAACGAATACTCGTCCAGATACGACTGCAAATGCTTCGCGCTGACCGAGTGGTACACGCCGCCGATTCCGCGTTTCACTAAACTCCAAAAACCGTCAATCGTGTTCGTGTGCGTCTCGCCCGCAACGTAGACTTTTTGCGAGTGATTGACGCGCCGGTGCTGGTAGTGTTGCTCCAGCGTGCCAAGGCCAGTGAATGCGCCCGCGTCATCCGTGAAAATGATCGTTTCTGGCAGCACGTATTCTTTGATCAGCGCCCTTGCGGACAGCTTGGTCATCGGGTCCACTCGCGCCATGATCCGGCCTCGGTTACGCTCTACGATTCCGGCTACTACGCTCAGGTGAGCCTTATCGCCGCCGCGCATCGGTTCGCCCGTCTCGTTCTTGCGCCGACCGCCCTGATACATCTCGTCCATCTCAACCCCTCTGCCACCCGCGCCGCCTAGCTTGATTTCCTCCGCCATCAGCTTCCTGATCTGGTGGAACATGCGCCACGCGGTTTTGTAGGTCACTCCAGTTTCGCGCTGAATCTGTTTAGCGCTGATCCCGCAGCGTGTGCTCCCGATCAGGTACATGGCGTGAAACCAGATGCGCAGCGGTGTGCTCGATTTCTCGAAGATCGTTCCCGCCAGCGGGTAGATATGATTCCCGCACGTCTCACAAGCGTAGGCCGTGCGCCCTTTGACGCGGTAGTGCTTCTTAGGCTTCTGGTTACACTTGTGGCAGTCGGTGACGCCACCGGGGAAGCGTTGCTCTTTGATGGACTCTAAACAGGCATCATCGTTCGGAAAGTCGCGGTCAAATTGTTGAAAGGTATAGCGGAGATGGGCCGGAATGGTTTGGCGGCGATTCATGATATCGCCATTATGCCTCTTATTCACCTTGTAGTCAAGGGATATTTACCTAGGCGGATGGGGGCGTAACTACTAGGTAAACATGTAGTCCCCGTTTTGGAAATACCCGCGAATCGCGCGGAGCTTATAACTCATAGAGCAATGTAGTTGTGTAAACAATAGCCAAGAGCTAACAGCCAACAGCTCTCACGGCTTCCACACTCCAACATTCACCAGCATATCTTCCAGCTTCGCATTCTTTAGTATCTCGCGCACTGCCGCATGATCGATGTGCGGCGCGATTGGTTTATCGTTCTCCGCGACTGCCCACGCTGTTGCCGCAACAATCGCTGTCCCCGCTTTGAAGTCGAGCGGATCGATCTTGTCGAACGTGTCGCTCGCCTTGTGATGGATCTCAAAATACTTCGTCATATCCACCTCCAGATCGAGGGCCGGAATTCCCTGCAACATAAACGGACCGTGATCGGTATCGTAACTCGCATCCATCGAAAGATCGCCGCCGCTCAAGTCCTTCAGCAGCCCATCGCTCCATGGTTGCATCGCCTGCTTCAGATCGGCTCGACCTTCCACCTTCCATCCCTTCGGATGTCCCGCGCCATTATCCGTATTCAGAACTGCAACGCACTTCCCCAGTTCATTCTTGTGCGCCTGCGTGTAGGCATACGATCCCAGCAATCCTTCTTCTTCTCCACCCCACAACACGAAGCGCACGCTGCGCCGAGGCGCTTTGCCCAAAGCCGCCATCGCCCGCGCAACCTCAAGCACACTCACCGAGCCGGTACCGTTGTCCTGCGCGCCAGTGCCGAAGTCCCAGGAATCCAGATGCGCGCCAATCAGAATCCATTCGTCGGGATGCTCGCGCCCGCGAATCTCGGCAACCACGTTGTTGACAGTGATCTCTCCCGAGGTCTTGTTCTCGACCGTCAAATGCACCGTCACTGGCCCGCGCTCCAGTTCACGCTGGATCAGCTTCGCGTCCTCCATTCCCAGTTCGACGCCTGGCAGCGGAACAAGCTTCGATCCCCACAAACCGGCATGCGCGTTGATCACGTTGTTGGGCGCGCGATCGGGTGTCATAACCGCAAGCACGCCCGCCTTCTCAAACGCGGGCCATGCAGCCTGAATCCTGGGCAACGCCTTCCCATATCCCTCGGCATAGATTTTGACCGTGTCGAGAAGCACGATCTTTCCCTTGAGTTCGTCAGCCCGCGCTTCCAGCGCGTCGGGAGAAACGTCGGCGATCGAGACGACCGCGCCTTCCACGCCCCCAGGAGGAGTCGACGGCGCCCAGCCCAGCGAAGCGACGTAGAGCGGCCGCGCCATCGGGCTCAACATAGCGCCGGTCGCGGTGCCCCGCTGCCATCCAGCATCGAGCGTGAACGGCTCCAGCCGGACGTTCTCAATCCCATAGCTGCGGAACTTCGCCGCGGCCCATTCTGTCGCCTGGACATAGGCAGGCGAACCGGTCAAGCGGCCGCCGATGCCGTCGGAGAGTTCGCGTAACGTCGCCATCGAAGGACCGCCGTAGATCGAAGCGGCGAGCTTGTCGGTCACGGGTTTCATGTCCGACGGCTGCTCCGCCCAAGCCGCCAATCCCATCGCCAACCATGCCAAGACGAGTCCAGACTTACGTATTCCTGCCAAGTGCATTTGCCCCCCGAACGAATTGGGAATTCTCTACGAATGGGAGCCACAATGCAAACTCCGATTCATCGCCTCCATGCTAGACTCGCAAATAGGCAGGTTCCACTGGCGATCTGGGCGCCTGCCGCAGCCACTATTGTGCGGATCCGCATTCTCACCCGCTATATTCTGGGAGAGGTCGTCTCCCATGCGCTGATCGGCGCTGCCGTATTCACGTTCATTCTTTTCACGCGCGACCTCGGGCGCATTCTTGAACTGGTGGTGCGCAACAGCGCTCCGCTGCCGAGTATCGCCGAGATCTTTTTCTACACCATCCCGGTCGCGCTCACCTACACCATCCCAATGGGCGTGCTGGTCGGCATCCTTATCGGATTGAGCCGTCTCTCCGCGGATAGCGAAGTCACCGCCATGCGCGCCAGCGGATTGAGCGTCTGGAGCTTTCTGCGCGTCTGCTCCATTTTTGTGATCCTGGCGTGGCTGCTGGCCTTGGCTAACAGCGTGTACATCGCACCCATGTCGCTGGCTTCGCTCGGGCAACTACAAAATCGGCTGGAGTCTTCGCAGGCTTCTTTTGAGGTGCAGCCGCGCGTGTTCTACGAAGGCTTCCCGAAGACCGTCCTCTATGTGCAGGATGTGAAAGCGATGGCCGGAGGCGCGCTCTGGAAAGGCGTTTTCCTGGCCGACCTGAGCGATCCCGCTGCGCCTCGAATCACGCTCGCCAAGCAGGGGCTGCTCGTCAGCCAGAGCGCCGACACGCTCGACCTTCACCTTACCGACGGTTCCACGCATGAGTCGGACCCGAAGAATCCCGATCAGTACCAGATTTCGACATTTCACGTCACCGACATTCCAATCCAGGTCCCAGCCGCGCAAACCCACCAACAAAGCGACTCGACCTCGCTGAGTGAAATGACGCTCGGGCAACTGTTGCGGAGTGCGCGCACCGGTGATGCCAACTCACGCCGCTGGACGTTGATCGAGTTTCATCGGCGCCTGGCGTTGCCCACGGCGTGTTTGGTGCTCGCTATGGTCGGCGTGCCTTTAGGGCTGTCCTCAAAAAAGGGCGGGAAGTCGAGCGGCTTCGTCCTCACCATTCTTCTGGTCTTTCTTTACTACTCGGTTTCTTTGATCGGAGTTTCGCTCGCGCGGCAGTCAAGGCTTTCTCCCGCGGCCGGCGTCTGGCTGGCCGATGCCTTCTTTCTCATTGGCGGAGCCTTTCTGCTCTGGCAATCGGAACGCCGCCCGATCAGTTTCTGGTTCCGTGGTTCGAAGGCGCAAGCAAATGGCGGCTCCCGCCCGTCCATGTCTTCGCCCGGCCTGAATTTGCCGGGGACCTCAATTGCCCGCGCCTCGCATGCACTTGCCAGCGCACCCAGCCGTTTTTCTAGGCCACGGCGTTTCCTGCATCTTCGCTTCCCTACCATTCTCGACGACTATGTGCTTCGCGATTTTCTCCTCTATCTCGTGATGATCGGCGGAGCCTTCGTCACGCTGCTGCTGGTGTTCACCCTCTTCGAACTGCTCGGCGACATTCTGCACAACGGCATCTCCGCGCTGGTGGTGGGAGAGTATCTGCTCAACGTTACTCCCTACTTTCTTTATTACCCGATTGCGCCCATGAGCATGCTGCTGGCGGTTCTGGTCACGTTTGGCCTGCTGCAGCGCTCGAACGAAATCACCGCTATCAAGGCGACCGGCATCAGCCTTTACAGAATTGTCATCCCGGTGCTTTTCGCGTCGGTCGTGGTTGCGGGCGTGCTGTTTGCTTCCGACCAGTTCTATCTTCCCTACACCAACAAGCGGCAGGACGAGCTTCGCAACCGCATCAAGGGCAAGCCTCCGCAAACCTATCTGCGTCCGGATCGCAAATGGATTTTCGGCCAGCATTCCGACATTTACTATTACCAGCTTTTCGATCCCGATCGCGACGCGTTTGGTGGCATCACCATTTTCCAGTTCGATCCCAAGACCTTTGAGATCACGCACCGCATCTCCGCCGAGCGCGCGCACTGGTCGGCCCCTATGGGCCGCTGGGTGTATGAGCAAGGATGGGAACGAAGCCTGAATGGCTCCGCCATTGAAAACTATCAGAGGTTCGATGCCGCCACATTTCCGCAGCTGACGGAAGTGCCGTCGTACTTCAAGAAGGAAGTGAAACAGTCTCAGGAAATGAATTACGCGGAACTACGCCGCTACATCCACGATCTGGAACAGAGTGGCTTTGACGTTGTGCGGCTGCGCGTGCAGTTGCAGAAGAAAATTGCTTATCCGCTGATCACGCTGGTCATGGCGGTGCTCGCCATTCCGTTCGCGCTGTCGGCCGGCAAGCGCAGCGCCTTAGCCGGAGTAGCCACGGCTATCGGGATCGGAGTTTTCTATTGGACGATCTCGGGATTGTTCGAGGCAATGGGAAATCTGAGTCAACTGCCGCCAACGGTTGCCGCATGGTCGCCGAACCTTGTCTTCGCCTTCGTCGGAGGCTATCTGATCCTGCGCATGCCAACCTCGCGGATCGGGTGATCTGATCATCGGGCCATCGGGTGATCTAAAACAAAACCTAATCCTCGCCCGACCTTGCTCTTCAGATCACGCGACCTTGCTCTTAGATCACCAGATGACCCGATCACCCGATGGCCCGATGACCTACTTGGCCACGATTCCGTAGGGCGCTCCCTGCAGGAACAGCGTTGTACTTGGATTCGTACTCAGAGATCCAGTCGTCGCATTCATGGAGAAGCCTGTAATGGTCTGGCCGCCGTTGTTTGAGCTATAGAGGAATTGCCCGGAATTGTTGTAGTTTGCGTGCATCGCCAGCCCCACGGGTTGCGCGCCGGTCGGCTCGCTCGTGACGGGAGGCAGCGGGCTCAATGTTCCCGTTCCCGTGGAAATCAGGAAAGCAAAAACCTGGCTCGACCCATTGGCGGCCACGTACAAGAAATTGTTGGTCGGATCGACCAGCATCGCAATCGGAGTCTTTCCGGCTCCGGCAGGGGCCCCAATCGAGAGGAGCTGACTGCTGTCCACTTCACTCTGGCTGCAATTGTTACCGCCATTTCCCTGTGTGCCAACGATTGTGCAAACCGCAAATGCCTCAATTGTGCCAGCGGCCGTTCCCTGTGAGCCTGCATACACATACACTCCTCCGGTCGTCTGCGGCGGCGCATTCGTATTGACCGCCTGCACCACTCCTGGGTTGGGAGCCGTCGTGTAAGGAGAATTCGCCTGCTCGCTAAGATTCCCTGAAGAGTCCACGGAATACACGCTGAGCTCGTTATCATTATCGGCTTGCGTCAGGTCTTTATTACTGGTCAAAAACAGCAGAGTTTGTGTCGTACCGTTGTTGGGCGGCGTAAAAGTAAGGACGGAAAACGCCGTTGGCATCCTGCTCAACGGATAGACCGATGCCGGCGTTAGCGTTGTCGATCCCGGATTCGCATTGAACACCAAAATGGACGGGCAATCTGACCCGTACGAGCCGCCTGGGTTAGGACAATCCAACGGCGTCAGGCTGGACCCCTGATCGATCACGAACAGCAGATTCCCGGCCGTGTTCTCTGTCATCGCCAGCGACAAATCTCCAAGTGGCAGAGTCGCCGCAGCGGTCGGAGACGAGAGGCTCCCATCTGAATTTACAGTGTAGGAATAAATGGTTGGCGCCACCGGCGTCGTGGAACCGACAGGCGATAATCCTTGATTCAAAAGGAAGGCAACATTCTTGGTTGGATCCAGCAAAATATTCCGCGGCAATCCGCAACTCACCGGATTCGAGCCCGTCAGCGTAAGGCACGTATGCGCATTCGAATTGATCAGCGACAGGCCGCCGTTGTCGAGGTCGATCGAGAAAGCACTAATGTTGAAGTTCTCCTGGCTTATCACATAGAGCAGCCCCGAAGGCCGCGAAGACGAACTGCCGCAATTCAACAAGAACAAGCTCAGGGCACACATGCCCACGAGCGTCAACACTCCGCCGGTTCTCTTCAACATCTACTCTCCTAGCACATCGGGTGATCTGTGAATCGGGTGATCGGGCCACCCTCGCACTATTGGGTCATCGGGTGATCGGGCCATCGGATCATTGAAAACCAAGCGGAACAAGACTTTCAATCGCCCGATGACCAGATCACCCGATGACCCGATGTCGAGATGATCCGATCACTTGTGTCCGAAGTATATTTGTTTATCAGGAATGAGCGGGAAGAGCAAACCCGGGAGTTGCCGGAATCCGGATTTCAACTTCTAACCCGCCCTCTTTCCGGTTGGATGCGCGCAATTGGCCGCCGTGCAGCCTGATCGCCCGCTCGGCAATCGATAATCCTAATCCCGCCCCGCCTGTCTGCCGGTTGCGCGCGTCGTCGATCCGGTAGAAAGGTTCGAAAATTCTCGACAACGCTTCTTCCGGAACACCCGGACCTGAATCGGAAACGCGAATCACGATCTCTTCCCCGGTGGCGCCGTTCTCCCTTTGCAGGCCCACATTCACCGTCGTGCCTTCGGCGGTATAGCGAGTCGCATTGCGGACCACGTTTTCAATTGCGCTGCGCAACAGATCGCCATCGGCCTCAACCAGAAACTCATCGCCGTCAGCCGCGCCCAAGTGGCATTGGCGGCCCGCATTCTCGAATTCGGCATCGCACGCGATCTGCTCGACCAATTCCCGCAGGGACAACGCGCTCTTGTGAATGCCGTCGGCGCCAGACTCCAGCCGCGAGATCGTCAGCAGCCGCTGGATTAACTGATTGAGACGGTCAGCCTCCAACTCAATTCGGTTGAGCTGACCTTCGATCTCCGGCGCCGCCCGCTGCTGCGCTAATCCGAGCGCCACGCTGAGTCTCGCCAGGGGTGAGCGCAACTCGTGCGATACATCCTTGAGCAGCCGCGACTGCGATTCCACGAGCGTCTCAAGCCGTTCCGCCATGCGGTCAAAATCGCGCATCAACTCGACCATCTCGCCCCGCGGACTGCCCGGCGAAGTCCCTATGCGCGCCGACAAATCTCCCGCAGCCAGACTCTGAGCAGCCTGCCGCAAGCGTGCTACCGGCCGCGTCATTGAGCGGGCCAGCAGGTAACAGACCAGGCCCGAGGAAATCACGGCGATCAGGATCCCCAAGCCCGGAAACTCATGGGGCGCACCGAAAAATAACCGCGACCCCGGAGGAAGCTCGATGACCATCGTGTATCGCTTTCCGTCCAGCGTCCAGGCCAGCCGCCTGATGTGTTCCGGCATCAGCCCATCGAGCCACCCGCGATTGGCAGGTGCGGTGCCGCGCCGGGTGTCTTCGATCCACGGTGGAACGTGCCGTCCTGCCAGTTCTTTTCCTGCCGAATCAAACAAGAAAAGGCGCACGTGTTCCGTGTTGCGGACTCCTTCAAGATAGTCGCGTACCGCGCGTTCGCCGCCGGTCTGGTAGGCATTCACCGCCTCGGCCAGGACTTCCGGGGCGCGGGCTTCAATCCCGTGCCGCGCAGGATTCAACGCGATGGTGACGAGGATCGCCAGGATGATGAACAGGGCCTGTGCGGCCCAGAACGAAAGGAAAATCCTGACAAAAAGACTTCTCATTTCTTGTCCATCACCTCGTGGCCTTCATCCCTTCGTCTTCATTACTTCTTGGCCTTCATGGCCGGACGCGCGAACATATAGCCCACGCCGCGAATGGTCTTGATGTGGTCGCTATTCTCATCGGTGTCGCCAAGTTTGCGGCGTACTTTGCTGACGTGCATGTCGATGCTCCGGTCAAAGGGCATAAACTTGCGGCTGAGCACGGCGTTTACAAGCCGTTCGCGCGTCACCACCCGCCCGGCCTCGCGCAGCAGCACTTCGAGCAGATTGAACTCCACCGAGGTCAGCTCGACTGCCTGCCCTGCTCGTAGAACTGTGCGAGTGGCAGGATCGAGTTCCACATCTCCAACGCTCAGGACCTCCGGCACGGCATCCGCCGCCTTGACCGGCTTGGTGCGCCGCAGAATCGCGCGGATGCGTGCGACCAGTTCGCGCGGATTAAACGGCTTGGGAAGATAATCGTCGGCGCCGATTTCGAGTCCCACAATGCGATCGACGTCCTCGCCCCGCGCCGTCAACAGAAGCACCGGCATCTTGGACACGCTGCGAATGCGCCGCAACACTTCAAACCCGTTGATCCCAGGCAGCATGACATCGAGCACAACCAGCGCGAACTCGTTCGACAACGCCTGTTGCAGCCCGGACTCCCCATCGTGCGCGGCCTTCAGGCTGAAGCCTTCGGCAGTCAGATATTCCTGCACCAGCCCGCACAACTCGATGTCGTCATCCACGACTAAAATGCGATCCATTCTTCTATTCATGTAACACCTTTGTCTGCCGGCAAGCGGTAAAGATTTGTAAGAAGCATCGGGTCATCGGGTGATCGGGCCATCTCATCATCGAAAAATCAGCTGCGGGCTGTCCTTTGTGACGCTGCGAAGATTGCAACCAGCTCATTTGCCTCCGAAAGCAGATCCACCAGCAACTCCGGCTTGAGAATTCCCGATTCCATGAGACATTCAATCCAGAAAATCGTCTCGTCCGCTTCTTCCACCACGATCCCCATCTTCGCCACAAATTCAGCTTTGGACCGGGCGCGCCCGGCTGCGCGATAATTCGCTCCAACCGACGTTCCCGAGCGGAGAAGCTGTTTCCCCAGAACCTGAGCCTCCGTCGTTCGTGGCAGATATTGAAACAAGCGAATAATCCGAAGGGCAAACAGCTTAGTCCGGTCGCGTAGCTGCTCCTGTTTGCTGGGGTTTAGTTGCATAAATACTCACCCGAAAACTTGGCCTCAAACGATCTTAGATGACCCGATCACCCGATCACCCGATCACCCGATGTTTACAAAACTTTACCGCGCTTGACCGACTCTTTACCGCTTTTTCCCTCAGAAAGTGTTCTCATTCTTGTAACGCAGCTATCCGGGCTGGTTCCCGGACCCCAAGGAGATTTTATGAAATCGATTCGGTTCCAAATCCTCACGGTCGTCGCCGCACTTCTGGTCGGCGCCACAGTCCTGTTCGCTCAGGGCGGCCGCGGCGGCCCAGATGGCGGCTTTGGTCATATGCTCGGCTTCTACGCAGACGCTCTCGATCTGAGTTCGGCACAACAAGATCAGATCAAGGCCATCTGGCAAAAGGAAAAACCCACACTTAAGCCTCTCTTGCAGCAAATGCATCAGAACCATTCCGCCCTGAACGCTCTTGCCGAGACTGGTACGTTCGATGAGGCGAAGACGCGGGCTCTTGCCACACAGAACGCCCAAACCGCGATCGATCTCGAGGTCGAACACGCCCGCATCAAGTCTGAAATGATGCAGGTTTTGACGCCGGATCAGAAAACGAAATATCAGCAAATCGAGGCCAAGCACGAGTCGCGTATGCACAACCATACGCCGCCTCCGCCGCCTGAGGATTAATCCGGTTTTCTCTCCACTTGTTACTCTCTCTCCTAGACCCCGGGCGGGTAAGTCTTCAATCAAACCCGCCCGGCCTTTTTCAGCCGCGAGAGAAGTGACCTAACGGAGTGACCTAATAAAGCGAAGTGACCTAGTAAGCAGAGGCGGCCTAACGAGCCAAGCCAAAGCTTGGGATCTCGCCACAATTCTCAAAACCCGGAGCTCCCCCATGGAACGCGCCGACCTACTTTATTCCGGCCTGATGTTCACCGCGATCATCCTATCGATCTGGACCGCCGCCCTGCTCACCGCTGCCTGCTGTTATTTCGCTACAGCTGTGTTCGGCCCCAAGTTCCTGGAACAGCGAGCCTCAATCGATTGGTTGCGTTCGTTGAGGACTCGATCACTGAGGATTTGATAACGAGGCTTGATCGCTGAACCCTTGCGGCACGCGACCCCGCCCAAATTCGCACCCGCCGCTGCTACAATCTCATCTACCAAGGATCATGTTCCCCAACCGCCTGCGCCCTCTGATTCCTTATCTGAAACACTATTGGCGCGGTCTCGTGCTGGGGGCGCTTTGCGTAGTTCTGACCAATGGGATTGCCGTCCAGTTTCCTCGCGTCGTTCAACATTTTATCGATGACCTGGGCAGGGGAACCACCCGGCAGAAGATAGCGACGTATGCTTTGCTCGTGGTCGGCATCTTCGCCGTCAAGGGAATATTTCAGTTCCTGACCCGCTTCATCGTCATCGGAATTTCTCGCGACGTTGAATTCGATCTTCGCAACGACCTCTTCGCGCACCTTGAAACGCTTCCCCACTCCTATTATCAGCGCAATCGCACCGGCGACATCATGGCGCGAGCTACAAATGACCTGAATGCCGTGCGAAATCTGCTCGGCCCGGCCGTTATGTACTCGGCGAATACGATTGCCCTGACCGTCTTCGCACTGTTTTACATGCTGAAACTGAGCCCGAAGCTCACGCTTTTCGCTTTCCTCCCGCTGCCCGTTGCCAGCGTCATCATCCAATATTTCGGACGCCGCATTCATGAGCGCTTTGAGCGCATTCAGGCCATGTTCTCCGACATCTCGGCCCGCGCTCAGGAGAATTTTTCCGGCGCCCGCGTCATTCGCGCCTACGTGCAAGAGCAAGCCGAGATCGCCGCCTTCGAAACCGCCAATCGGGAATACATACGCCGCAGCCTGGGCCTGGTCCGCCTGATGGGCATGCTCTGGCCGACGCTGGAACTCATGCTCGGAGCCGCCGTTGTCATCGTGCTCTGGCTGGGCGGGCGAGAGGTTCTTCAGGGCAAAATGAGCGTGGGACAATTCGTTGCGTTCTTACAGTACATGGCGCAGCTCACCTGGCCCGTGATCGCGCTCGGATGGGTCATCAGCATCTTCCAGCGCGGCACCGCGTCGCTCGCGCGCATCAACGAAATTCTGCTGGCAAAACCAGAAATAGCGGATGAACCAGCCTTGAGCTATGAGCCGCGAGCTACGAGCAAACCGGGAGCCCAAGTCGAGCCGGAGGTGGCTCGAAGCTCGAAGCTCGTAGCTCAAGGTTCCAACGCTCGTAGCTCCGGAGATATCGTTGGCGAAATCGAATTCTGCAATCTGAATTTCAGCTTCAACGACAACCCGGTTCTCCACGACATCAACCTCCGCATCCCCGCCGGAACAAGCCTGGCGATTGTCGGCCCCACCGGCTCTGGCAAGACAACGCTGGTCAACCTCATTCCGCGCATCTACGACGCGGCCCCTGGCTCAGTTCTGATCGACGGGCGTCCCATTCGCGAATATCCTCTCGAAGTCCTGCGCCGCAACATCGGCTTCGTTCCGCAGGAAACCTTCCTCTTCTCCGACACCATCCGCGAGAACATCGCCTTCGGCGTCCCCGGAGCGGCGCTCGATCAGATCCAATCCGCCGCCGAAGCCGCCAACATCGCCGCCGACATCGAATCCTTTCCCGAGTCCTACGACACCACCGTCGGCGAGCGCGGCATCACACTCTCCGGAGGCCAGAAGCAGCGCACCGCCATTGCCCGCGCCCTGCTGCGCAGCCCCCGCATCCTCATCCTCGACGACGCCCTCTCCAGCGTCGACACGCACACTGAAGACAAAATCCTCAATCACCTCCGCGACGTCATGGCCGGACGCACTACCATCTTCATTTCCCACCGCGTGTCCACTGTCCGCAGCGCCGATCGCATCGCCGTCCTCCATCAGGGACGCATCGTGGAACTCGGCACCCACGACGAGTTAATCGCCTCCAACGGTTATTACACCGATCTCTATAACAAGCAGTTACTCGAAGAAGAGCTCGCCGAAGTCTGATGAGCTTTGTTACCGCTCTCGGCGACAACCGGCCCGTACCACCCACTCTGATTGCAACTTCCCTGTCCGGATGGCCCGTGTTTACACCAGTACCTCCGAGGGCAGCAACGGAAGAGAAAAACTTGGTTGCCCGCTTACAAACTCCGCTAGAATAAGTCGTCCCATCAAAAACTTGGCTCCAGACAAAGGAGTGTTTATGTCGCTTGTTCGCCGAGTCGCTCTTTCTCTCACACTTCTCTCAACGCTGATTTTGACCAGCATCTGCTTCGCCGCTTCTCCGGATCGAATCTCTAGCCCGATTGTGGCAACCCAAACCGTCCGGTTCACCGCTGGCGTTCCCACGCAGGCAAGGCCCGAATTCGACCAGGGCGCGGTCGATCCTGGCATGAAGCTGAGCTACATCACCCTGCTGACCGTTCCCACGGCTACGCAACAGAAGGCGCTCAACAAGCTCCTTGCCGACCAGCAGAACCCGCACTCCGCGTCTTACCGCAAGTGGCTCACTCCCGAGCAGTACGCCGATCGTTTTGGTCTCAGCCAAAACGATGTGCAGAAGTTATCCACATGGCTGCGCTCGGAAGGATTCACCATCGTCAACGTTGCTCGCGGCCGCAACTGGATCGCATTTAGCGGATCCGCGGCGCAGGTCGAGAAGACTTTTCAAACGGAAATCCACAATTTCAACGTGAATGGCGAAACCCATTACGCCAATGTCACACCCGTCGTGATTCCAGCCGCTCTCTCTGGCATCGTCACTGGCTTCCGCGGCTTGCATAATTTTCTTCCGAAGTCGTATGCGCACCGCGCCAAGCACGAATACACACTCGCCGCTAATGGCGCTATTTACCTCGCGCCCGGCGACATTGCGGCCATGTATGACCTCAACTCCCTCTACACCAACGGCTATGACGGCACCGGTGAAAAGCTGGCTGTCATGGGCCAGACCGACGTGTACTTGAACGATCTGGTTTATTTCCGGTCCGGCTTCGGCCTTTCCACATTCACCTGCACCACCAATTCCACCAATGTGATTACCGCCTGCAACACCGGTAATTTCAAATATGTGCTTGTTCCGGGCAACACCGATCCGGGCAGCCCCAGTTCCGTCGATTTGCCCGAAGCCGACATTGACCTGCAGTGGTCAGGCGGTACCGCTCGTAATGCCCAGATCATCTATGTCAATGCTCCCTCCAGCAACGGCGGCGTTTGGGACTCCTGGTATTACGC
>JBAVYO010000175.1:0-2785 GCA_049698855.1 Terriglobales bacterium | reverse complement strand
AGGTATCAGCACAAAGACGAGATATTGAGGTGATGAGTAGTTGAATAAGTCGCTCCACGGAGGCATATCTCATTGAATAATCGTGGTTTGCAACGATGAGAATATTTGGGCGGAAGCGCAAAACAACCTTGAAACATGAGTGGTTCTGGCTCTATCTCGGTCTTGGGGCAATGCTATTCAGAGCACTGCTACAAGGCTCTCAGACGGTTTTTGCACAATCGAAGGTTTAGCGAAAAGATGACGGCTATGTCCTTTGTCGCGAAGTGGATGGAAATTTCTCATGTTGGACTTCAGAATGCGATTACCAACCGAATCACTCTAACTTGTTCCGAGCTATTCCCGTTGGGAATAGATATCGGCTGAGAAATCATTGGACACGGCGGCAGAGATGCGCCAATTTCTTAATATCGCTGGTTCCGCACCGATTTGACCAGCCGAGAACACCGGTGCGGCGTTTGGTATTGGAGTTCTTTATGTCAGCCCGCCCGGTTCTTGTCTCAGCTCGACGGATTGATCTTCAACCCGAGCCATTCGTTGATTCCGAAACCGCCGCAACTTTTGTCGGCATCACACGGCGAACCTTGCTTCAAATGGTTAGGGCGGGCAAGATTCCTGGGCATCCTCTGGATCGAGGCGCGAAGAAAAAGGAATGGCGATTCAAACTCTCGGAGCTAGACCGCTCCCTTTGCGGTGCGGTAGACTCGCCACAGCAGCCACCTGAGCCATCAAACAGGAGGATTTAATGGCCAGGTATCAGAACGGTTCTGTCCGAATTGAGGACAGATCGGATGGCCCGACGTGGGTGTATCGCTTTCAAATCACACGCTCCGACGGAAAGCGAGTCGAGCACAAGGCATCGCTCGGCTTGGTTCAGACTATCGGTCCGAAGGAGAAGGATGCGTGGGGAGAAGTGGATCGCCAACGCTTCAGGGAAAACGCCAACCAATATCAGCCCTTCCGTGGGAACCCGACGACGTATGGGCAGCTCTGCCAGCATTACATTCAAAATGAGCTGCAGGAAGATCAGTCGGAGGCAACCATTGAGAAGGCGTACACAACGGCAGAGACCTACAGGCGGATTCTGAGCAAGAGAGTGATTCCCCGCTTCGGTAGGAAATCACCGCTTGCGATCGAGCCGCTAGAGGTCGAGCAGTGGTTGAGGGAAGTGAAGAAGGCGGAGAGTCTAGAGAACCCCACTCTGGATAAAATCCGGCGGGTGATGAATTTGGTCTACAAACACGGGCAACGCTATGGGCTGATCCCTCGCGACGAATCGGCTAATCCCATGAATTGGGTTCGCCAGAAGACGACCAGCAGCTACACGGCAGTCATCATGAATCCACGGCAGGCGTTCGAGATTTTGCTGAACATTCCCGAGCCACGGCGCACTCTGGTTCTTACAGATGCGGCGACGGCTCTGCGAGTATCGGAGATTCTCGGTTTGATGTGGATGGATCTGGACTTTGCAGATCAGGTGATCGAAGTGAAGCGGGCATACGTCTGGGCGCAGTTCAAAGTGCCCAAGTCCAAGGCCTCGAAGGCACCCGTACCCATGCACGCGGTTCTCGCCGGTTTTCTGATGGCGTGGAGGGAAAGGACTCCTTATGCGAAGGACGACGATTATGTCTTCCCGAGCTTCCGGCTCAAAGGTAAGAAGCCACTGTCGGCTTCCATCATGGTGCAAAAATATTTGCGCCCTGCTGCCATCAAGGCCGGTGTCATCAAAGAAGACGAGCGAGTTCGCTTTGGCTTCCACAACTTCCGGCATTCGCTGGCTTCTTCGCTGGTGAAGCTGAAGTGCGATCCGAAAACGGTACAGGGCATTCCGCGCCACGAAGACGTCAGGACGACACTGCAACTGTATGCTCAGTTCGATCAAGAATCGAAGCTCGAAGCACAGGGCAAGTTCTTGGCACTACTGCTCGGAGACAATCCAGTGACCCATCTTGGGCTGAACCTTGGGCTGAAGAAAGCGGGCGAAAACGCCCAAGTCCTTTAGAATGATGGTGGCCAGGGACGGAGTTGAACCGCCGACGCCAGCCTTTTCAGGGCCAAAATTAACAGTGATTACAACGACTTCGTGGCACGGGTGGCGCTAGAAGTTGTTGATAGTGAGTGGTGGAAACAGCAACTGCGGGCAAAAAGTGCGGGCAGAGGAAACCCTGCTTTGTCATCGAATAGACAGGGCATCGCGCTAGCCATTCCTTTCCTTGACGCGGTCTCCGTCCCGCCGCGGTTTCCGCATCAGTGATGGCCCTACCATCAAAGGGGCGGAATCTCGCGCGTCTCAAATCGTCCCGGACCAGCAATCTCAATGAGCTTGTTGAGCAAGACGTCTTTATCTCCCGAATTCTTCATATACTCGACTACAGGCTGGATGCGCCCCCACTGTTCGTCGCGACTCAATCCACTCTCGCGCAAGACGATCAACCCTGGATGCACTTCCACATCGAGGAGTTCGATGAAGTCTCGCGCATTTGTCGTAACAACTGCAAAATCGTGATCAAGCGCATACTGCCATATCTCATGATCCGCTCGACCAGCTAAGCCGACGTGCGATACGGATTGAGCATATATGCCAACCTCGGCCAATCTGGCGACCAACGCCGGCGAGATATGCTCATCTAGGAGCAGGCGCATGACTACGTGGCCCTACGCTTCCTGTGAATGGCCAGCTGCTTTCTGGGGCGTCCCGGCTTTTCACCAAAGCGAGAAAATAGGCGAGCATACGCTAGGTCTCGCTCACTGAGGCTGGGAAAATCTTCCACGATCTCTTGTTCGGGAG
>JBAVYO010000174.1:0-3799 GCA_049698855.1 Terriglobales bacterium | reverse complement strand
TCACCATCCTGAGAGGGTGACAAAGTCTCGTTGCCGTTAAGGGGTGACATTATCTTGGAGCATCTACAACATCGGGAGAGACATTTGCACCGCCCTGTCCGCTCAACTAAAATGCTCGATTCGCGGGAAGTCACTCGCGATTTTGGTTTTGCTGAAAGTAACCGCCGCAATTTTGGCCCGAGTCAGAATACAAAAAAACCGCAAGGCGTAATATCGCGTAGAGGCAGGACCTCGTGATCATTGGTGTTCCGAAAGAGATTTATCCAGGAGAGCGGCGGGTTGCGCTTGTGCCGCTGGTTGTCCCGACGCTGACCAAGGCCGGCTTCGAGGTGCATATTCAATCGGGCGCTGGAGTCGATGCTGGCTACCCCGATTCGCTATATTCCGACAAGGGTGCCAAGATTATTGCCGATCGTGCCGCCGTGTTCGGCGCTGCCGACATTGTTACGCAGTTTCTTTGCTACGGCTCAAACGACATTAACGGAAGAGAGGATGTGCCGCTCTATCACCGGAATCAGGTTCTGGTCGGTTTTCTGCGTCCATTCGGATCAAAGGAAGTGGTCGAGGAGATCGCCCACGCCGGTGTAACTTCATTTGCGGTCGAGCTGATGCCGCGTAGCACGCGCGCGCAAAGTATGGATGCGCTTTCCTCAATGGGAACGATTTGCGGATACAAGGCAGTGTTGATGGCGGCAGATTCTCATCCGCGTATCTTTCCGATGATGACTACGGCCGCGGGCACGATTACGCCAGCGCGCGTCTTTGTTATTGGATGTGGAGTTGCCGGACTGCAGGCGATTGCGACCGCTCGGCGGCTGGGTGCAGTCATTTCGGCTTACGACTTGCGGTCGGCGGCCAAAGAGCAGGTGCAGAGCCTGGGTGGACGTTTCGTCGAGCTGCCGATTGAGGCAAAAGATGCGCAGGATGCTCGCGGTTACGCGCGTGCGCAGGATGAAGATTTCTATCGTCGGCAGCGCGAACTGCTCGGCAAGGTTGTGCAGGAAAGCGATGTAGTGATTGCCGCCGCGGTGATTCCAGGGAAGAAGTCGCCGGTGCTGGTGACCGAGGAAATGGTCAAGGGAATGGCTCTGGGTTCGGTCATTCTCGATCTGGCGTCCGAGCGCGGCGGGAACTGCGAGATCAGCGAAACCGGCAAGACGGTCGTGAAGCACGGGGTCACCATTATCGGCGCCATCAATCTTGCATCCGGTGTGCCCTACCATGCGAGTGCGATGTATGCGCGAAATCTCACGGCTTTTCTCACCTATATTGTCAAGGATCAGAAATTGAATTTAAATCTGGAAGATGAGATTGTGCGCGAAACTCTGCTAACCAGCGGCGGCGAGATTGTGCAGCCGCGAGTGCGAGAGTTCTTCCACTTGCCCGCGCTGGCTAAACAGGGCTGAAGCGATTCCACACGGGGGCAGCCGCTCTCGACTGTTCCGCGAGCAGAGTTCGTTTTTCGGATCGGTTAGCACGAGCAACCTAGTGCGGAAGACTCGAACGGAGGAACGATGAACAGCAGTTCGAACCTCATCGATGCATTGTTTATTTTTGTGCTGGCGGGATTCATCGGGTTTGAGGTGATTCGGCGCGTCTCGCCGCTGCTGCACACGCCCCTGATGTCGCTGACCAACGCATTGGACGCGATTGCGGTCGTAGGCGCAATCGTGTTGGTGGGCGAGCACAAGAGCCAATTGGCTGCCATTTTCGGCTTCATCGCCGTGGTCGCGGCTACCAGCAATATCGTTGGCGGGTTCTTGATTACCGACCGCATGTTGAAAATGTTCAAATCCAGCCGTCCGGCGACAAAACAATGAGCCCAGAATTTGCAGGCGGCCAGGTCATCATCGAACTTCTTTATCTCGTTGCCAGCATCCTGTTCATCCTGTCGCTGAAGTGGATGAGTTCGCCGATTACGGCGCGCCACGGAATTTGGGCGGGTGAGTCGGGCATGGTGCTGGCGATCATCGGCACACTGCTGCGCCACGGACTTGTCGATTACCATCTGATCGCCATTGCGCTTGTACTAGGGACCATCATTGGTGTGCCGCTGGGACGAGTTGCCATGACGGCGGTTCCGCAGCGAACCGCGCTCAGCCATGCATTTGGCGCACTCTGCGTGACGTTGGTCGGCTCGGCCGAGTTTTACCTCCGCGCACCGGCTATTTCCCGCTTCATGATGTCTGTGCTCTCGGTGGAAGTCATTCTGGGCGGATTGACGGTCACGGGCAGTTTGATGGCGGCGGGAAAACTGCAAGAGATCCTGCCGCAGCGGCCACTGACTTACAAGGGACAGAACCTAGTCAACTTCCTGCTTCTCGCAGTCGCGGTGGTCATCGCGGTGTCGCTGGTGCTGCATCCCGACCACAAAGCGCTTTTTCCGTTCATGGTGCTGCTGGCTCTCATATTCGGTGTGCTGCTGATCATTCCGATTGGCGGTGCCGATATGCCAACCGTGATTTCTCTGCTGAACGGCTACGCTGGCCTTTCAGCTTCAGCCATGGGCTTTGTGCTTGACAGCAAGTTATTGATCATCGCGGGTGCGCTGGACGGATCGTCGGGTCTGATTCTTTCAATCATCATGTCGAAGGCGATGAATCGCTCGTTTACCAACGTGCTCTTCGGAGCTTTCGGACAGGTGCAGATTGCGGCTGCGGCTGGGGAAGCGAAGCCGGTTCGCAGCGCTACGCCGGAAGAGGCCGCTGCGATCCTCTCCAGCGCGAATCGCGTCATCATTATTCCCGGCTACGGCATGGCGGTGGCGCAAGCGCAGCATAAAGTGCGTGAACTCTACGACGGGCTGACTAAGCGTGGAGTGGATGTGCGGTTTGCCATCCACCCGGTAGCCGGGCGCATGCCGGGCCACATGAACGTGTTGTTGGCCGAAGCCGATATCCCTTATGACCGCCTGGTAGAAATGGATGAGATCAACGGAGACTTCCCGCAAACCGATGTCGCGCTGGTGATTGGGGCCAACGACGTTACTAACCCCGCAGCCCGGTCCGATACCACGAGCCCCATCTACGGCATGCCTATCCTTGATGTGGATAAGGCCCATACCGTCATGGTCATCAAGCGCAGCATGAATCCCGGCTTCGCGGGGATTGATAACCCACTCTACTATCTCGATAACACTCTCATGTTGTTTGGGGACGCCAAGGCGTTCGTGGGGAACATTGTCCGCGAACTTGGAGGCGGACACTCTTAGCTTGCCGGTTTCAAGGGCTGGACGTGCCAGCGCAGAATAGAAGCGCCAGCCCAGAGTAAGGGGATATCAGTCTCGCGAGGGAAGATTCGCGAGACTGTCCCAATCAACCTTCAGGCAGCTTTCTTCAACTGCCTGAGCTTTGCCCAACGCGCTTTCTGAGCGAGAGAAATTCTCCGGCGTCCTGCGGCTGAGAGCACGCGCTTCACGCGTTGCGGTGAGCCTGCCTGGATTGTTACTCCCGAACCTCGGGTGAGCTTCTCAAGTACTGTGATGGCTTCCCCAAGCTTCTGGACCTGATGTTGTGCTTCACGACGTTCTTCGCGAAGCCGAGCTAACGCCTTACCAAGATTGGTCATTTAATACCCCCTCAGGTAACTACGGACGACATTGTATTACTTAGGGGGACTATCCTGCCACAATTATTGGCTATCTACAAGGAGTCTGGACGCGGGCAGAGTGGATGACCGGGTCATGAGTTTTCAATTCGACATTACGAGAATCCGCGTTTATCCGAGAGGTGGCAGCAGGCTGGAGGATCCGAACAAGAAGAAGGCTCCTACGGCAAGGCTATAAATTGCAGTCAAGGCA
>JBAVYO010000173.1:0-7533 GCA_049698855.1 Terriglobales bacterium | reverse complement strand
TTCTTGCCCTTGATCTGCGGCCCAAAACTGCGCGTGGAGCTCACAACCGTTAGGTATGTGTTGTTGACATTCACCGAGGTAAGTTTCAGTTGCAGATTGGCCTCGCCCGCGAGGGGACCGGCCGGCTTGGCAGCAACGACTTTACCTCTGACGACGGCGCCCGCGGGAATCACTGTTTGACCGCCGATGACGATATCGCTATCTAGCGTGGCTGAGAAGCGCTGACCTACCTCGCTGATCCGGGATCCGAGGTCCTCGCCAAGACGAACGGTCAGAGTGGTCCCTGCGGGAACTAAGATCGGTTGTGCGGCATCGGCCGGTGCTGCGTCGTCAGGCTCCGCCGCATCTTCAGATTGCGATGCATCGGCGGTCGCGTCTGTGTCGGCTGCTTGGCCCTGATCGTCTGCCGACTGTGCCTTTTGGCCATCGGCGGTCTGTTGTGTTCCATCCGTCGGTTGCGCGTTATCGGGCTGATTAGGATCCGCTTGGGCATTGGCGTCTGTGCTTGAGTTCGCCGGTTGCACTACAACAGCTGCTGAATTTTGCGCGATTGCCTGGTTGCTGTTCGCTGCGTGGCGGCGCGAAACACCATCGAACACCAGAGCCGCCGCAAGCACTCCCACTCCAATCATGAATACGAAGATTAATTTTCTGGTCATGGCCGTTCTCCTTTATCGGATTTTGATCGCCTATGGCTTCGTCTTAACTTGATCGTCTATCGATTGCCTTTTACTTTTACCGCGCCAACCCGATCAAGCTGAGTCGGCGCGGCATTGGTTGTTATCGGGATTAACTTACCGTCCGCGGCCGTGGCCGCCGCCAGATGCGTGTCCACCACCGGAGTGACCAGCCGACGATCCGCCGCGGCTCGCCATTGCAGATCCTCCACGGCTACCAGACGCGCCACGGTTCGCCGTCGCAGATCCACGGTTGCCCGATGCGCCGCCGCGATTTCCCATCCCAGAACTCCGGCTAGCAGACGCCGAGTGGTTCGCGGATGCAGAGCGTCCGGCAGACGCCGAGCGGTTAGCGGAGGCGGAGTGACCGGCCGAAGCTGACCGTCCAGCCGAGGCTGAGCGGCCAGCGGAAGCGGAGCGGTTACCCGATGCTGAGCGGTTCGCCGAGGCAGAGCGACCGGCGGGCGCCGAACGATTAGCCGATGCCGAGTGACTAGCCGAAGCGGAACGGTTAGCAGACGCCGACCGTGAAGAAGCTGAGCGGCTCGCGGATGCGGAACGATTGCCGGATGCTGAGTGGCTGGCAGAAGCGGAACGGCTCGAAGAAGCAGACCGTCCAGCAGAGGCCGAGTGTCCAGCCGAAGACGAATGCCCACCGAAACCAGAGTGTCCGGCGGATGCCGAATGACTCGCGGAATTCGAATGGCCGCCGAATCCGGAATGCCCACCGTTTGCCGCATGGTTTCCACCCGCCGAGTTGCCACCGTATGAGTGACCAGCGCTCGGCTTACCAGCATTCGCTCGTCCGGCGCGCGAGCGAGCAGCGCCCTTCTGAGCGGCGGCGTGATAGCCGTTCGGCACGCCGCGGCCACCATGATCGAATGCGCCACGGTCATGTCCGCCAAAGTACCCGTGGTTCGAAACGGTCATGCTGTTCGAGATATAAGTGTTGCCGCCGAACATCACGGTACCGCCGCCCCATGCCGGCGCCCAATCGCCGAAGCCCCAGCCGAAGCCAGCGTAAACACCGATCGAGATACCGGGATCGAATGCGAGTCCGACTCCGTAGATGACGCCCGTCGGGGGCGGGAGCACAACAAATCCCGGGTAAGCCACAAACAGCGTGCCCCAAACGGTCCAGGGGTTGTAATACGGGACAAAGACCACAGCCGGATTCACGGGCACGATCTCAATCAGGCCCGCTTCCACCACGACGCGCTGCTGTGTGGTTGTCACTAACACGTTCGACTGCTGCGCTTGCAGGCGCATGGCCTGAACCGCATTCATGACATCGCCGGGTTGGTTGTAATAGGCATTCCCGAGCTGCGATGCCCACGCGCTGTTCTTCGCGAGGTTGTCGAGAACAGCCGGAAATTCGATGAGACCTTTTACCGCGGGATCCCACGACATATTGTTGGCGCCTGCCGCACGCTGATCGGGGGACAGGTTCAGGTTCTGATTCAGCCAGTTGTCGGCGTCGGAAACCTGGTCTGGGTAAGTGGAAGCGGTTAGGATTTGAGCGACCAGAGAGTCGGGATCGAGAGCGATCGGGGCGACCAGTTGATCGAGTTGCACCGCATCCAGCTCAACGTAAGCGGCGGCGGGCGCTTGCGGCGCATAGACATTTGCCTGGGCTGCCGGAATCAGCAGCAAGGAAAGTAGAAGCGCCATCATCACGCAAATCGTCTTTGGGGAATTCATAATGTCCTCCTGAGGACCTGCTACATTGAAGATCTTGAGATATGGGCCGTTTCAGCCCTTCACCAAGTAACGCGACAAAGGCCGCGAGGCGGGGTCATGCTTTCTATCCTCAATTTGGAAGATTTTTCGGGAGGTGGGGACTGAGGGCCTCCTCCTAAGATGGCTGGAAGTGTGCAATTTTGAACAGCCGCGGCATTATGAATCGCCGTAGCATCTGTGTTTCCCGACCGACACTCGGAAACGCGACGAAAAAGTGCAGTCAAAGTAGGTAGGTGGCATCATCAGTTAGGGCTGGCAGTCAAAATGAAGCGAGGCGACTACAAACCTGTTGAACCAAGAAATTTGGGCGTCACACATTCATGACAGACCGCAGGCGCCGAGGGTACATGCTAATGCCAACAAATCCCAGGACCACTAGAGTTCTTGTGTTCTCAGTTCTCTGTCTTTTCGTCGTCCTTGCACGAGGCCAGGCTCGTCAAGAGGCCGCCAATAAGAGCAGCCAATCGGCGAACGGACAATCCGCGAGCGCACCAGCGGCTGGCGCGCCTTCATCTTCATCCGACGTCTCCAAGTACGTCGGAGCGGAGACCTGCAAGACGTGCCACGAGGAGATCTACAACTCGTGGGAGAAAACACCGCACTGGAAGACCACGCTCGATACCAAAGGTGGGCCCTCCCATCAAGGTTGCGAGGGCTGCCATGGTCCGGGCGCGGACCACGTGGCGGGGGGCGGCGACGTAAGCAAGATATTCAGGTTCAAGGACGCTTCGACGAAAGAGGTGGACGCCAGATGCCTGACCTGTCACGCGGGAGCGCACCCGAACTTCGACCGCTCGCCCCACGCCAGGGCGAAGGTCGGCTGTACCAGTTGCCACAGCGCTCATCACAGCGAGGAAGAAAAACTGCTGAAGGCTGCGCAGCCTGCGCTCTGCTTCCAGTGCCACGCCGACACTAAGCCGGCCTTCAATATGCCCTTTCACCACAAGGTGAACGAAGGCTTGATCACGTGCAGCGATTGCCACGACGTGCACGGCACCTTCGGAGCCAACAACCTGAAGTCCACGGCCGACCAGAACATGATCTGCACCAAGTGCCACACCGAGACGCGCGGGCCGTTCGTCTTTGAACACGTCGCGGTCAAGGCCGAGGGGTGTCTGGGATGCCACACTCCGCACGGTTCCCAGAACGCCCGCCTGCTGAACATGCCGGCCATCAACCCGCTCTGCAACCAGTGCCACAGCGGCGTAGCCGCCAACACGGTTCACGGAATGAGCGCAGGGTCGTCGGAAAACATAACTTGTACGAACTGCCATACCTATATCCATGGCTCGAACATGAATGCGGCGTTCCTTAGGTAGGAGTCACGGATTGCAGCGCGCCTGGAGAATTGCGCACGGCGCGGCCGCGCTTCGATTGCGCGTAGGGATTCAAGGTCTCGACGAGCAATGATTTTCAAGTGAGGCTTTCAATAATGATTAACCCAGGATGGATTTCCCGGCTGTTGAGTGAAAAGCATTCTCTTGCGGCGGCCCGACGCATTGTCGGGGGCATGGCAGCAACCATTTTGGGCTTAACGGCAAGCACTGCCGTCGCACAGGTTCCAATATTTGTGTCTCACCCGACCGCTCCGGACGGCTATGCGCTTCATGAGTCCATCGACCTGGGCGGACATGTGGCCAATGTCGACGGCAGCGGTGCCATGTACGACACCCTGGTCAACCAGCAGTCTGGTCCGCGCATACTGGGCGACACCTATGAGCTGCGCGCGCTGCCGAACACGAAGAACACCCTCTTCGATCACTTGAAAGCCTTTACCAGCGGGCTCGGCGGCGATCCGAACGACATTGCCAAGCTGGACTTTTCCAAGGGCAAGCTCTACGAATTCTCCGGCTTGTTCCGCCGCGACCGCCAGTACTTCGACTACGACCTGCTGGGCAATCCAAACCTTCCGCCCGGCCAGTCGATTCCAATCGGTCCCCCCGCGACGCCGACGGGTTCCTACGCGTGGCCGCAGGTGATGCAATCGCCGTTTACGAACAACTCGGTGCGCCGCATGACGGACACAAACCTCACACTGCTTCCGCTGTCGAAGGTGACCTTCCGCGTCGGCTACGCGCAGAACGTCTTCCAGGGTCCGAGCCTGACGCCCAGCGGTTATTTTGTTGGCGGCTACAACGACCTGCTGCTCCAGGAGTATCAGCGCAACAGCACGGATGACTGGACGGGATCGGTCGAGTGGAAGCCCGTATCGCGGACCCGGTTGACCTATGAAGAGCAGGTCACTCACTACAAGGGCGATTCCACTTTCAGCATGGCGCCCCAGTATTTCAACCTGCAGGAAGCGAACGGACTCAGGGTCGCAGTGCTCCAGAGCTACGACAATCCGATCAACAGTCCGGTCGGCATCTCCTGCAACCCCGGCGTTGGAACCGCCCCAATTTCCCCGGCGCAGACTCCGAACGGTCTGCCCATCGTCGATCCGGCGTGTAATGTGGTTACCAGCTATTCGCGTTCCCAGCCAACCCGCGAAATCTTCCCGACCGAAATCTTCCGCTTGCAGAGCTCCAGCATCAAGAACGTTACGATGAACGGCAACATTCGCTACACCAACGCGAATACGAGCCTGGCGAACTACTACGACGACTTCCAGGGCCTGGCGGGAACGAACCGTGAAACCACGTATGCCGGCAATGCCCGCGCCAAGCGGGAAACGATCGCCACCGACTACGGCGTCACTTGGCAGGCGCTGAAAAAGCTCAGCATCTCCGAGCAGATCGACTACTCGAATGTGCACCAGCCGGGATTCGCCAACATTACCAGTCTAACCACCGTGACTGCCGCAACCCCGAACATCAATAGCACGGCGTTAACCACCACGGTGTTCAACACTCCGATCAACCCGAACACGGGCAAGCCAACTCCTACGTTTGAAGGCAGTCCGAGCGTCGCCACGCCGCTGTTTGATTTCTTCGGCCAGAAGTTCATCACGAACAACCTCACAGCAGCGTACGACGTTACGGATCGTGCCGTGCTCACACTCACCTGGCACCACCAGCAGCACGACATCAGCGAGGGTGCCGCGAACACCACGGGATACCTGTCCGGCATCTCCAACTTCACTATCCACGAGAACGGCGGTACCTTCGGCGTCGCTGTGCAGCCGGCGAACAACTGGCACATCAACGGTTCAGTCGAGGTTCTGTACGCCGACAATGTCCTCACCCCGGTCGCACCCCGCGAGCTTCAGCATTACAGAATTCACACCACTTACCGGCCGAAGACCTGGGCGACATTCTCCGGCGCCTACAATGACCTCGAGCGGCACAACAATACGAACAATACAGGCACAGCGTCCGTTGATGGCCCGCTCCAGCACGTCGATCATAGCCGCATCTTGAGTTTGAACGCCGACTTGATGCCGAACGAGCACTACGGGTTCGACGTCGGCTATGCCTACAGCGGCGTGTACACGGCGACTAACATCTGCTTCCAGGGCACGGCTGCAGGCCCCGGCATACCGGGCGCTGCGACACCCACCGGCACGGCTTGCCCGTCTCCAACTCCCCGCGTGCCGGGGAGTGCCTATACTTTTGGTCCGGCTAAGGACTTCATGAACGCTCCAACGCAGTACGCGTCAGTGGCTTTGGCGCTTTCGCCGATCGAGAAGTTCCACGCCAACATCGGATACCGAATAAGCTCGGTCAACGGCAGCCGCTTTTTCAACGATCCGCGCGATGTGAACGGATCGCTGGTCTCTACCTACCAGACGCCTTTTGTGAATCTCTCCTATGCGATGCGAAAGGATCTGATCTGGAAGGGCGAGTATGGCTACTACGGCTACGGCGAGGGTGGTCCTTCGGGAGCACAGTATTGCAATCCCTCCAGCACGCTTCCGCTGCCGGGCAACCCGGCTCCGGTCGTGCCCTGCAGCACGCTGCCAAATACTGCGATGAGCGGTCCGGCCTACGGGTTCACCGCTCCTCGGAGCTTCCATGCGAACAACGTAACCCTTGGAGTGCATTACGAGTTCTAGCAACATCCGTTATGCCGACATCACGGGGAAGGCCTCGCCGCGAATCGCCACCAGCGTCGGTTATGCGGGGAGCTTTGTGGGAGGCAGTACGCTGCTGATCGATCCCACTTCAGGTACCTGGAACGCTTGCTGATGTAGGTCTCGCCGCGAGGTTCTGCGACCCGCGTTCCAAGCGGGAAACAGCCATTGTGGACACACCCAGCTGCGCGTCAAAGTCAGCCTGACTGAAGGCTCGACTGCGGCGTAGGCCTTCAATCTTGAGGGACCATTCCGGCGCACGGCTTTGGCGTTACGGGGCATGGTTTGTCACGAAAGAATCCTCTTCTCTACACAGCTTCAGTCAGTTCGTGCATTTTTTCAAAGAGGGATTCCAAGCTGTCTGATTTCGACTTGACGGCGGTCACGCCTTGCGCAAGCGCGGCCCGCTCCACAATGGAGTTGCAAAAAGTGGTAAACAGCAGAATGGGAACATGGGGAAGCAACCGCTGAACTTCGCCAGCGGCCTGAAGACCATTCATCACAGGCATCGAAAGATCCAAGAGAATCAAATCCGGACGTAGTTGGACCGCCATCTCGATACCTTCGCGACCGTTCTCCGCTTCCCCGCAAACCCGGAACCCGGGACGTCGCTGGATGGCATCGCGCAACGACTGACGCATTATGGAGCTGTCGTCGACAATCAAAATCGTTTTCAAATCCGCCTGATTTCGCCTAAGCCACATTGTCGTGCGGGATGAATCAGGCAGCAATAGGGCTAAAACTGTACGCTAACGTACACCATCGGACCGTAACCCTGGGAACTTCCGCGGCAAACTAACGTGCTAGGCTAGTGGTCTTAGTTAATGAAACGGAGAGTCGAACGTGGCACGAGGCGGGCGAGCGTCACGGTAGCCGCTGGTGTCCTTCAAAAAGCCGGACTAGTCAAGAAATAGAGGTTCAACGAGACAGGCGGGAGAATAGCAAACCGTACGACATCGAACAGAATTGGCCGGACCAGTTATGTTATAACTTCGCAGTTTAATGCTCGAGACTATTATCCTCAGCTACCTTCCCTAGGGAACCTCTGAGCAACCATGAATTTTGAAGGCGGCAGGAATTTCAGAACTGCGCAGGCCGGGAATT
>JBAVYO010000172.1:0-10841 GCA_049698855.1 Terriglobales bacterium | reverse complement strand
AGCACAAGCCTGAGCGATAAGCGTCGCGTTGAAAAATGCTGGCTCTGAGGACGCTGGGATTGCGCGGTCAGGCCTTGGACTGCGAATTGGGGGAGGGTTTTCACGTGCTTCTCCATGCCCGCTGTTGCACGAAGGTCGCCTCTTGTCGCACTAAGGCATCAATTGTTGAAATGGGCTTAAGTGATTGTGCCAGAAAGACGCAGCGGAGGGAAACGGAGGCTGTGTTCGCGGTCGAGTCTGACAAAACGCTGGCAAGTGGGATTTCTCCCACACCGGAAGCGGTGAAATGGCGCAAAGTGCCGAGGAGGGCCGAAGAACGGGGAACCGATATTGTGCACCTCGCTCGACGCAAATCTTGCGCCGACGAAACCGATATGGAAGATGATGGCATGGCCCCACCTGCGGTAAAAGCATTCGAACGCAAATGAACCGGCGCGCGTGTAGCTGGAATCACGGCCACTTGTGATCGAAGTCACAGGAAACTCGCATCGGCCGACTGTAGCTTGATCGCTGGTATCAGTTCTTGTTGTGTCCGCGGCTAGAAATCCGCGTCGCACCGGAGGCTATTGTCCGGCGGCCAAGCATCTGTGATGCTGAGCTTCGCTTGTGCAGGAGCGGACAAACGCTCAAGCCGCTACCCGTGGGTTGGTGCGTCCGCCTGCATTTTTCGCATTGTCACGTATGGGAGTGACGGCTGTCACCGGTGGTATGTGATGGGTGAAATTCCGGACGAATTGGGCCGCCTGCGCGATTTAGCCCAAATCCATGGGTGAAGAGCAGAGTGTGCCGCACGTTAACATTTTATTTTTCAGCATGTTATCGCGAATCACCTGCTTGGCTGGGAACGTGCATTCCGAGAAGACTGATTGGGGGAGAAATATGGCTGGGAGTTTCCGCACAATCGCCCGAAAGACATGGCAAACGGCGTCGTCGATCAAGACGGGCGTAGTCCTTCTGATCCTGGTCGTGATTCTGGCAGCGGCCGGCACCATTATTCTGCAGCGGCCGATGACCGAACCGGATGACATGCAGCGCGCGTACTCGCCGCAGGTGCTGCATCTGCTCGACGCGACTGGGTTGACTGACGTTTTCCACGCGTGGTGGTTTATCGGCCTAATGATTCTGGTGAGTCTCAGCATCATTGCGGCATCGATCGATCGTTTTCCGAATGCATGGCGTTATTATTCGCGTCCTTATAAGTATCCCGATTCCAGTTTTCGCCGGGCGCTGCATCCGCAGAAATCGATTGCGATCGTGGATGAAGAGAGCGGCCTGGTTGCCGCCGAGAGGGCACTGCATGCAATGGGGCTGAAGCCCGAACGGGTGGTACGGGAAGATCACTTCGGAATTTTCGCCGAACGCCACCGCATGTCCGAGATGGCGGTTTACATCGTGCATGCCAGCCTGCTGCTCATCTTCATTGGATGGATTACGGACGGCGTGTTTGGCTGGAAGGGCTCGATCAACCTGAACGAAGGGCAGACGTCGAATGTGATCGAACTGCGCAACGGCGGAACGCGGACCCTCCCTTTTGCAATCCGATGCGATTCGACCGGCCAGGAGAACTACAAGGACGGCACACCGAAGAAGTGGTGGTCGAAGCTGGCAGTGGTCGCGGACGGGCGGGATGTAAAGACAAAAGAGATCGTGGTTAATGATCCACTCGTTTACAACGGCGTGCGCTTCTACCAGTCGGGATTTGGAGCGACCGGCAAAGTCGACGAACTGGTGATCACGGCGAAGCCGAATGCGGCGTTCGATGCCTCGGCGAAGGGCAAATCCGGGCAGTCGAGTGCAACAGCCAATTCCGCCGATTCTAATAATTCCAACGATCCCAAGGAGATTGCTTTCACGCTGGGAGACACGGCCGATCTCGATGCAGATACCACGGTGCAGTTCGCGGAGTTCTTTTCCGATTATGCGGTGCGCGATGGACAGGTCTACAAGCGCTCGAATGAAATGGGCAGTCCGGCCGCGCATTTAATCGTAAAGGCGAAGAGCAGCGGGAAGAGCTTTGATGTATGGTTCCCGCAACTGGACGAAGTGGCCGACAATTCGAAGGCTCCTTACCTGCTTGAGCCGAAGGATCTGAAGATGGGCCACTTCACCGGCCTTGAGGTTTCGCACGAGCCCGGACAATGGGGCGTGTGGTCGGGCGTGGTGCTGCTTGGAGTAGGGTTGGCGTTTGTGTTCTACGTCATCCACATGCGTTTCTGGGCGGTGCCGGTGCGCGATGAGCGGACCGGTCTGTATTCGTTGTGGATTGGCGGCAGCGCCAACCGAAATCGCGACGCCTTCGAACAGCGTTTCGAGGAGCTTGTGGCGGCGTTAGAGAAAGAGACTCAAAACAGTTCTGGCACGGTTGCGAACGACCGGATTGCGATTGCCGGCTCGCGGTGACGGACTACCTGGAGGATGGGAGCATGGAGAGTTCGACAGTGACACCAGTGAAGGCAGAGCAGCAGCCACCAGCACGCACGGGTGCAACCCTGATTGTGGCAGTGGGACTCGGCATCTTTTTTCTTCTGCTCATGGCGTTTTTGAACGTGGTCAAAAGCGGGAACATTCTTAGCGAGACGAATCTGCTTTTTGCCGCGCTGATTTTCTACGCGGGTGCGGGCGCACTCTACCTTGGGTTCGGCGTCACAGGCACGGATTCGTATATAAGGTTTGCCTCGCTCGCGACCTGGGCGGGTCTTCTGGCTAATACGGGTGCAGTGGCGCACCGCTGGTATGAAGCGGGGCATCCTCCGTTTGCCAGCGTGTATGAGATGCTGCTGAGTTTTGTGTGGACACTGGCGGCGCTGACGCTGATTGCGGAGAAGAAGTACGGCGTGAAGGTGATTGGCACGGTCACGATGCCGGTTGCGATTGTGGGCGTGGTGCTGATGCAATTGCTGCGAACGGAGGTGCATCCGCTGGTTCCGGCCCTGCAATCAACCTGGCTGCATGTGCATGTGACGCTGGCGATGCTGGCATACGCAGCGTGCGCGTTGAGTTTCGCGCTAGCGATGATGTTTCTAATTCAGGACAAAATGCTGACTGAGACATTCCTGGCCGTGACCAGCCTGAGCACACTGGCAATCTATGCGAGCATTGTGCTGACCCGCTTTGAGAAGTGGGGAGGGTTGAGCCTGTCAGCCTGGAACGTGGAAGAAAAACGCGAGGTCTTTATCTCGAAAGGCGTACGGCTCTTTGTGGTTGTGCCCGATCTTGGCTGGCTAATGCTGCTGGCGGCTTTAGTAGTGGCGGCGCCGCTGGCGCTTTATGGACTGGCACGGTGGAAGCGGGACCCGAGCTTTCTGGCGATCGCGAACCGCGCAGTGTTCGTAAGTATTCTGTTGCAGATCATGACGCTCGGGATGTTTCTGCTGCGGGCACGGGACGGCGCTTATTCGTCCCTCGACGCGGATGGATTGTTCGCTACCAGCCTGGCGGCCAGCCCGTTTATTCTTTCGGGCCTGGTCGGTGGAATTTTTATCTCACTGTTATACCTGCTATTGCTGTGGCGGCGGACGGATCTTGAGCGTTTGCTGCCAGATGCGAACTCGCTCGATCGCATCACATACAAAACTATCTGTATTGCATTTCCTCTTCTAACGCTGATGATTGCGGCGGGCGCGTACTGGGCGAACCAGACGTGGGGATCGTACTGGAACTGGGACCCGAAAGAAACCTGGGCAGCCATCACGTGGCTGGTGTACGCGGGCTATCTGCACATGCGGATCACGCGTGGCTGGCGAGGACGGCGGGCGGCATACTTTGCGATCCTGGGCTTCGGCGTCGTGATGTTCACATTTTTCGGCGTTACTTATCTGTTGCCAGGCTTGCATGCGTACGCTTGAGACTCGGCTGTTTAGGATTCGACGACTCGTGGGCGAACCATCATGATTGAGAAAAGACAAACCGTGGCAGGCGAGAACGCAATGGGTTCCGTGCGCGTGAACTGGCAGCTGAAAGCGATTTGGCCGGTGGCAGTGGTGCTGCTGACCGGAATGTTCGTGTTCTTGCTGGGCACGCTTTCGCTACAGGATACCGAGCGCCACCGCGTGCTGCTGATTGCCGGGGCTGGGGCGGTTGCGATTTGCGGCGTCGTCATTGTAGTACTGGCTTCGGCGGTGAATCGCCCGATGATTGAACTGCAGGAGCAGATGGAGCGGGTGGGCGATGGCGACTTGACCGCTTCGGTTAGTTTCGCGAAACGGAACGACGAGATTGGCGACTTGGGGCGGAATTTCAATTTGATGGTGCAGCAGCTCCGCGAGAGCCGCGAGGAGATCGAACTCCTGCATCGAACGCAGATGTCGCGAGCCGAGCACTTTGCCACGCTGGGCGAGGTGGCGACGGGATTGGCGCACGAGATTCGGAACCCGCTTGCGGGGATCGCGGGCGTGATTGAAATCGTGGGGCGCGATCTGCCCGCGACCAGTCCGGCGAAAGCCGTGGTCAAGGATGTGCGCGAGGAAATCGCCCAAATCAACCGGATTCTCACCGACCTGCTGGGGACGGCGCGGCCGCGAGCGGCGGAACTCCGGACCAGCGATTTGAATACGACCGTCGAGCATGCTGTGATGCTGGCGCGGCAGCAAGTAATGTCAAGGCCGATCCAGATCGAGTTCACTCCGGCCGCAAATTTGCTGGAAGTGGATCACGACAGCGATCAGATGCACCAAGTCCTGCTTAATTTGCTGCTGAACGCGGTGCAGGCGATCGAGGGGCCGGGGCAGGTAAAGGTCGTGGTGTCGCCTGCGACTGAAGGGCACGATGCGGTGATCATCGTTTCAGACACGGGATGCGGCATATCCTCGCGCGATCTCCCGAACATTTTCCGTCCGTTCTTCACCACCAAGGGAAACGGAACAGGGTTGGGACTGTCGCTGGCGCGGCGGATCGTCGAAGAACACCACGGACAGATCGACGTAAAGAGCAGCGCCAACAAAGGTACGACTTTCCTGGTAAAACTGCCCATGCGGCAGGCGGTGTCCGCAGACTAGGCAGTCCTATTCCACGTCGCCTTCGAATTCCTCGGGCGGCGGGCTGCTGTCAATCCGAAGTTCCGGGATTTTCCACTCTTGCAGCCGGCGATTTAACGCTGGAAGATCGGAAGTCTTAAGTTCGTTCCAGCGCTTCAGCGCATCCGCGCTATCGCGCTCAACGGCCGCTTGAGCCTTTTGCTGTGAAATTGTCGGCTCAGCGTCAGCCTGCCATACCTGGCCATAGAGCGTGCCGGCTTGGCGGTTTACGCTGGTCAGCGTTATTTCTTCCTGAGAGACCGAAGCCGCCGACCCACCGGTCCCGCTGAGCAGCGCATTCAGTTTCTGCTGGAATACTGCGATCGCTTCTTTCGTTTCTGCCTTCGATAGTGTTGTCGGCCTCGCGATATTCGACCTCTTCTCTTTATCCAGAGTACTTTCTTGCCCGTTCGATTGGGCCGAAATATCGGCCCGAGGATTCAGCTTCTCGAGTTGGTCGCGAAGCGAGCCGGCCCCGAAGACAGCCTCGGAAGATTCGCTGAGGATGGAAGCGAGGCGAATTTCAGCGTGAAACTTCTTGTCGAGTCCGGGCTGCGGCGTTTTCACGCGCGGATCCATCTTTATAGTCAACGGCTCGCTATGGGTTTTGCCTTCGACCGCAAGACGGACAGTGTAAGTTCCGGGCAGGACCGTTGGGCCGAGCGGATAACGTGGCGTGTCGTGGGGAATGGCCGAGATGGGAAATTCGTGGCGCGCGGCCACAGGGGCTGGATAGTGGAGATCCCAAACCCAACGGTGCATGCCTGCTTCTTTCGAAAGATGAGGTTCGGGCCGAATCCAGTAGAGCGGGATCAATTGCCTTTGCAGTTCTTCCTCGGTGACATCGGGCTTGTCGTCGCTGGAGAAGCGGCGAACGAGCTTACCCTGCGCGTCGAGAATTTCAAGCGTGACAGGGCCGGAGGCAGCAGTGGGCAAAAAATAATCGATGACGGCGCCATCGGGCGGGTTGGCGGCAAAAGGTTCGTCCGGCGGGGGCGGCGTGTCGGAATAGGTGTCGCGCTGCACTCGCCATGTGGGGGCCGGCTTAAAGAGATGGACGGCATTCGCGAGCGCGGACGAGGCTTCGCGCAGGGGGGCGATGTCGTCGAGAATCCAGAACGAGCGGCCATGTGTTGCGACAATCAGGTCATCATCGTGAATCCAAAGGTCGCGCATGGATGTGTGGGGCAGGTTGAGCTGCAGCGATTGCCAGTGATCGCCGTCATCGAACGAAACCCAGACGGCATTCTCCGTGCCCGCGAACAGTAAGCCTCTACGGACGGGATCCTCGCGAACGGTGTCGACAGCTCCAAAGTCGGGCAGGCCGGTGACGATAAGCTTCCAGGTCTTGCCTCCATCGCGCGTGCGATAGATATAAGGATGCGAGTCATTGATGCGGAAGCGGCTCACCGAAGCATAGGCAGTTTGCTCATCAAAATGCGAGGCGGAAATCTGCGTGACCTTGCTCCAGGCAGTAAGTTCTTTGGGAGTGATGTCGTCCCAATGCTTTCCCCCATCGCGCGTAATCCAGATAAGGCCGTCGTCCGTTCCGGCCCATAGAGTGGAAACCGTTTTGAAAGACGGGGCAAGCGCGTAAATGACGCCACGCTGTTTTTCCGCGCCTTTGGGAACGAGAGTGCCAACGCTTGGCGGGGCGCCCGGGTTCTCTCGAGTGAGATCCTTACTAATGGTTTGCCAGGAGTTTCCGCCGTCCGAGGTTTTGAAGAGCACATTGGCCGCGTAGTAAAGGATGTGCGGATCGACCGGTGAGAACATGATGGGCTCGGTGCGATCGGTGCGGTACTCCGGACTGTGCGGCGGAATCGGCGTAACATTTTGCACCTCGCCCGTGGACCGGTAAAACTTGGAGACTTCATCGCGGCCGGCGCCGTAGACGATATCGGGATTGAGCGGGTCGGGGGCTATGTAGCCATATTCAATTGCTCCCACCGGATGCCAGTCGCGGTATGTGATGGCGCCGTCGTTGCCGCGGCTGGAGATGCAAACCGAGCCGCTCTCTTGTTGTCCGGCGCAGACGCGATACGGGAACTCGTTGTCGGTAATGGCGTGATAGAGCTGCGCCGTGGGCTGGTTGTACCAGGAACTCCAACTCTCGCCGCGATTGACGGTGACGAGCGCGCCTTGATCGCTGACCAGCAGAATGATGTTGCCGTTGTTGGGATTGATCCAGAGGTTTTGGTAATCGTCGCCGCCGGGAGCTCCACGGAATCCAGACCAAGTCTTACCGCCGTCGGTGGAGCGGAAGGTGACGGTGCTCGCGACATAGACGAGGTCGGGATCGTTAGGGTCGACCCTTGGAATGGGCAGGTCGCCGCCGCCGATGCGGCCGGAGGGGCGCGGGTCCGTTGTGATCTGAGACCAAGTCTCGCCGGCATCGTCGGATCGGTAGACCCCGAGCGCTCCCGAGGCTGCGCTGGCAGTCGCGTAGAGTCTGCGCGAATCGCTGGGCGCAATCGTGATATGAATCTGAGAAAGATCCTTGGGCAGGCCGTTCGCCAATGGACGCCAGGTGTTGCCATTGTCGGAAGACTTGAACAAGCCGCCGCCCGTACCGTTGAACTCATTGTTGTCTTCCCACGGGCCTTCGCGAACTTCCCACATGGAAGCGTAGAGAACATCCGGGTTGGAGGGATCGATTGCCACATCGTCGCCGCCGGTGTTTTCGTTCTTGGAGATAACTTTTTGCCACGTCTGGCCGCCGTCGGTGGAGCGATAGATGCCGCGCTCATCGCTTGGTCCGAAAGGATGCCCGAGCACGGCAGCGAACACGCGGTTAGGATCGCGGGGATCGACGGCAAGGGCCGGAATCTGCTGCGCGTTGTTGAGGCCAAGGTGAGTCCACGTCTTGCCGGCATCGAAGGATTTGTAAATGCCGTTGCCGACGGAAAGGTCGGGACGGGTAAGGCCTTCGCCGCTGGCGACATAAACGATGTTCGGATCTGAGGGAGCGACGGCGATCGCGCCGATGGACTGCGTGGACTCGCGGTCGAAGGTGGGATTCCAGGTGCGACCGTAGTCGTCGCTCTTCCACACTCCACCGTTAACCGGGGCCATATAGAAGACATTGGGCTGGCTGGGAACACCGGCAATGGCGCGGGTGCGCCCGCCGCGAAATGGGCCGATCATTCGCCAGCGCAAATCCTGATAGGTGTTTTCGGGAATCTGCGCGAAAGCCAGGCATGCGGAAAATAGAAGGAGAGAAGAAACGAACGGACGAAGAACCGCGAGCGATCGGGTCACCTGTGGTCTCCCAGTGGCAAACTGCAAGCCGCTAGGATAAACCAAAAAGTACAAGGAATGAGCACCGCGTGCTCAATTCAGTTCGGTGTCGTGGACGGCGAAGATGACCCAAGGTCGTGCCGGAGGAAGACAAGCTTGCACCTCCGGCACGCCTGGCGTAGTGGACTCATTGAGAAGCGCCGAGCAGAATGGGGTCCTGCAGGCGGCGGTGCGCTGTGGCCATGGCCACGGCTTCGGCTTCCTCGAGTTGCTGGCTACGATCCCAATCCAAACGCAGCACCATTTGCTTGACGTGGAAATGGGATTCGCGGCGCTCGTCATCGATACGGACGAGCACTTCGTTGTTTTGAAAGTGGAAGCGCGTAGTTTCGGCAAGCGGTATCAGTTGATCGGAAGTCTTGCCGACGATCACATAGACGACCTTCTCGGTCATCAGGACATATTCGGGGCACTGCTCGCCCGAGGGTCCGCGGGTGGAACCGGAAAGTGAATCGAGGAGCGGGTGCTGCGAACTGAAGCAATCGTCCATGCGCATGCGGACGATGGTACCTTCTTCCCGGCTGCGGGCTTGGGCGGAGAGTAATGTGGATAGCGAACACAGCAAAATTGTGAACACCAAACTGCGCTTCATAACTGCTTAATTCTCCTGATTACTGGGGTAGTAGTATCCGCGCCGGCAGTGGAACTGCAGGCCCAGATTGTGAGTGGGCAGAATGCGGACCTGATGAAAACCGGCCGCGTGACTTGGGAGTTTGTAAGCTACGGTATAAGTGGCATGAAAATCTTCCAGGATGGCATCGATTAATTTGCCGGAGCCTGTTTCGATCGGGAAATAACGGCCGCCGGTTCCGGTGGCGAAGTTGCGCAACACGAGGGTACCTCGTTGGTTGTGAGGCGGGGGACTGACATCGACGCTGTATATGGCAACGTCGTTTTCCACGGCGGAATCGAGAGCGTCGGAGAACGAAGTCAAGCTGATGGTGTCGGCGCCGTCGGAGAACAGAACCAGAATTTTTCTGGCGTGCGAGTCGCTATCGCGGCCCAGCCTTCGTGAAGCGAAGAGAAGGGAGTCGAAAAGCGGCGTTACTCCGCCACTCTGTATTGCGGGGAACTGGGCGGTGGTCAAAGTGGCGCGGCAGTTTCCTGCGCACACGATGGTGGGTTTGAGGTCGCGGAAGGAGATGACCGAGAAGCTTTCGTCGGGGACGCCGTCGGTTTGGGCGATGAACTGAACGACGGCAGCCAATTCCTGACGAAATTGAGGATTGATGGATTCGCTGGCGTCGACCAGCACAGCGACGTCCAGGCGTGTGTACTCGGAACGGGCAAAGCTCTGGAAATCGTGGATGACCATGTCGCGATCGACGATGGCGAAGTCGGAGGGTTGCAGGGTAGCGATGACGTGGTTGTTCTGGTCGGTGGTGGAGAAGTTGACCCGAACCTCCATGACGCTGGACCGCAGGGTCAACTCCGGAGAGGCGTCGTCGGAGGTTTGACCGGATGCCGCGCAGACGACGGCCAACGGGAGGATGAGTTGGCGGAGGGCGCGGGCTCTGAGAGTTCGAGTCACAAAGGCATAGATCGGCCATTCGTGCAGAACTTTAGGCCTACCGCCATTCGGCGGCATTACCCTGGTCACTAATTTTTGGACGGCCCCTGCCGTGCTCGAACTCCGCGCGGCAGGTTACCTATCGGATCATTACTAGGGCATCTTGAGGGGTGAAATTACATCGGTAATCCCAACCTTGCACCACAGTCTCTACTGGGGAAGAGGCTTTGCTGGTGTGCCGGGCTTGACTCCGGTATGCTTCTTGGCCTCGGCGATCATCTGTTGTACCTTATCTTTGCCCTCGTAATTGGGGTTGGTGGCTAGGAGTTTTTCCCAATCGGCGACTGCACCATTGATATCCATTTTGCCCTGCCATTTTACGAGGCCGAGATTGAAGAGCGTATTCGGCTTGTTGGGTTCGTAGCTGAGGGCTTTGTTGAACTCGGCGATCGCGCTATCGGCATTGCCCAAATACCAATAGGCGGTGGCCATATCGGTGCGAATGGCGGCGTCGGCCGGCTTGGCCTTGAGTGCGCGGCCGTAGTAGTCGATGGCGATTGGGTACTGTTGCGCGTCGTAATAGTAATTGCCGATCCCGGCCAGCAACTCGGGGTTATTCGGATCCGCCTTGAGCTTTTCGATCAAGGGAGCGGCTTGAGCGTCGGCCATCTGCTTAAGTTGGTCGGGGGTGGGCTGGCCGTTCACGGGCTGTCCATTCATCGCTCCGCCCATGCCGGTGGGCGCTGGAGCGCTGGCGGTCTCAGCGGGAGCGGCCGCAGCTGAGGATTGCGAGCCGCGAATCAACCATCCGCCCGCCATGCCGAGCAGCAGGCAAACAACGGCGAGCGTGTAAGCTTGTACGCCGGTCCAGTTGGTAGTCGAAGAAGTGTTGTTGTCTGGCATTGTCGTGCTCCTTGTTCGTCACAAATCTCTCGTTGCAATTCTAGTTCGCGGCGCTGGTTCCCTCGCGGACTTGCGCCATCAGCTTTTCAACCTGCGCTTTTTTAGCCGGTTCGAGC
>JBAVYO010000171.1:0-14774 GCA_049698855.1 Terriglobales bacterium | reverse complement strand
GACTCGAAGGGACCAGATTACGAATCACATTGGCGCGTTCCGATTAGGCCCGATGCAAGCCCCAAAAGCGAAGGTCGAAAACGACTGTAGTACAACGTACCCGACCTAAAATCGCCAGCAGTCCACGTTTTGCGGAATCCCACCCTAACGTCGCAAAGAACCGCGACGTTAGGATGGGGCACCCGTCAGTTGGGGCACTCTCAGTTGCTCGTGCTGTTGGGAGGGTATAGGGATCCTTCGACTCTGCGTGGCGCGCTTCGCTTACCCCGCTGCGATCAGGATGACAGAGTAGATTCCACCGCTTGTGCGCCGGAAGGATGAGACACCCTCCACACCACTTCTTTCAAGCTGCGATGAACCTTTCGATGTGACTGTTGCCCTCGGGATGTTTGGCCACATCTGCTATAAATCCTAAATAAAAGAACTACGCGAAATCCGGAGATCATTTTAATGTTTGAGTTGAATCGTCGCGCACTGCTTCGTTCTGGGCTTCTTCTTTCTACCGGCAACATCCTGCTCAAGTCGCCTTTTGCGGTCGCACAGGCTCTGTTCGGCGGCGCACCGCAGGCGGGAAACGGAAATCAGACTCATGCGATGGCGGCGGTGGATCTGGCTCCGCGGGAACGACTGCTGTTTGACTTCAACTGGCGTTTCTTGCAGGGGCACGGCTGCGATCCCGCTCGTGATCTTGGTCTCGGTTCTACGCAAGGGGATTTTAATAAGACTGGCGGGTTTGAATTCGCGCTGGCAAAGTTCGACGACGCGCGTTGGCGGCCTTTGAACCTGCCACACGATTGGGCGGTCGAGCTGCCGTTCGTCCATGACCAGGTATTGGAGGACCATGGATTCAAGCCGCTGGGACGAAGCTATCCGGAGACCAGCGTGGGCTGGTATCGGCGGGTGTTTGATGTGCCGAAGAGCGACCGGGGGCGGCGCGTGTTCCTCGATTTCGATGGCGCGTTTCGCAGCGCGCTGGTTTTTTGCAATGGCAACTTTATAGGCCGCAACGATAACGGCTACGTCCCATTCCGCTTCGACCTGACCGATTTTCTTTTCTATGGGGAGAAGAACTGCATTACGGTGCGCATGGATGCGTCGCTCGGCGATGGCTGGTTCTACGAGGGTGCGGGCATTTATCGGCATGTTTGGCTGACTAAGACAGACGCGCTGCATTTGGGACAGTGGGACACGGTTGTACGTACAGAAGTGCAAGACGGCAACGCTACGTTGAAGCTCAGCACTGTGGTTGAGAATGCGGGGAACGCCGCAGAAAGCTGTCGCGTACGTTGGCAAATTTTGGATGAGGCAGGAAAGGCCGTGGCTACTGCGGAATCGCCGGCTGCGGAAGTTGCCGGGGACGGCAAGCAAAGCTTTAATGCGACTGTGAAGCTCGCGCATCCGGCATTGTGGTCTCCCGATGAGCCGAACCTTTATTACGCCGTCGCGACCGTGGAGGCTGGCGGCGGCACGCGTGATCGCGAGCAAACCGTCTTCGGCGTGCGCACCGTGGACTTCGATCCGGACCGTGGATTCTTCTTGAACGGCAAAAGCACGCACATTCAAGGCACGTGCAACCATCAGGACCACGCTGGCGTTGGCGCTGCTCTGCCCGATCGGCTGCAGGCTTTCCGCGCAGGTGTGCTGAAGGCGATGGGCTGCAATGCTGTACGTACATCGCACAACATGCCCACTCCGGAGTGGGTGGATGCTTGCGCGCGGGCGGGGCTGTTGATGCTCTGCGAGACGCGCCTGATGTCGTCGAGCCCGGAAGGTCTGGCGCAGCTTGAAACCATGATCAAGCGCTATCGCAATAATCCTGCGATTTTCCTTTGGTCGATTGGTAATGAGGAGGATGTGCTGCAAGCGAATGACATTGGCCCGCGGGTCGTTCGGACGATGCAGAGGCGCGCACATGAACTGGATCCGACGCGGCTGTGCACGGCGGCCGTGAACGGCTCGTATGACAAGTCCATGGCACCCGCGCTCGACGTGATGGGCTTCAACTATGAGATGTCGCTGGCGGACCAATACCATGCCAGTCATCCGCGGCAGCCGGTGATTGGCACAGAAACCGCGAGTACCGTCGCCACGCGCGGCATCTACTCGACAGACAAGCTGCGGAATTGGGTGAGCGCCTATGATGCGAACCATCCTGCGTGGGCGAATCTCGCAGAGGAATGGTGGCCGTTCTATGCGGTGCGTCCGTGGCTCTCGGGTGGATTTGCCTGGACCGGTTTCGATTATCGCGGCGAGCCGACTCCTTATTCATGGCCCAGCGTCAACTCGCAATTTGGCATCGTCGATACTTGCGGGTTCCCAAAGGATAATTACTTTTACTACAAGGCATGGTGGGGCAAGGAACCGGTGCTGCATCTTTTTCCGCATTGGAATTGGGCGGGTAAGGAGGGGGAAGAAATTTCTGTGTGGGTGCATTCGAATCTGGAAAGCGTGGAGCTGTTCTGCAACGGCGAGAGTCTCGGCGCGAAAAAGGTAGAGCCACTGCATCACCTGGAGTGGAAGGTGAAGTACGTCGCCGGCTCGATAGAAGCGCGCGGCAGCAAAGGCGCGAAAGTTGTGCTGGTGGAAAAGCGAGAAACTACGGGGGCCCCGGCGAAGATACGCCTCACGGCCGACCGCGCGGAGCTTGCTGCCGATGGAGAAGATGTGGCGATGGTGCGCGTGGAAACCGTCGACAGCAAAGGACGCTTTGTGCCCACGGCGGATAACACGATCCGCTTCAAGGTGTCGGGCGAAGGCGCGCTGATTGGTGTTGGAAACGGCGACCCGAATTGTCAGGAGGCCGACAAAGGAAACGACCGAAGCTTGTTCAGCGGGTTGGCGCAGGCGATCTTTCAGACGTCAAAGAACCCCGGCATTCTGACCATTGAAGCGAGTTCCGAGGGATTGGAAGGGGCGACTCTCACCATCGCGACCAAGGCGATGAAACTGCGCGCCGCAGTGAGCTGAAACGAAGCTAGCACGAAGGGGATTTCGCGGGAGAGGGCGCCCTGCGGTTTTGCTTTAGGAAGACAGCGGCTCGTAGCCCAGGTTAGCGCCCCAAAAGACGGACGCGAACCTGGGGCACGAGAAAGTCACAAGCTCTCAGAGCAGGGCGCACACATTAATCTCTACGGGAATCCCTGATTTTTTTGCTCTTGCCCCCGGGTGTACAATGGCTTTGTCAGGACCGCAGCTTCACGGGATCTTCGCCCGCGTTCGAGGCTCGAAAAATGAACGTTCACGTTAGTTATAAGGTCCAGAAAACTCCCGACATCGAAAAAGAGATCAGCCATCAGATTGAGAAAATCCAGAAGCGCCTGCGCGTCTTCAGGCCTGAACTGGTTCATCTGAAAGCCGTTCTCGAACAGAACTCGGCGCGCGAGGGCACAGAGGTCGCGCTCAACCTGCGTTTGCCTTCCGGACAGCTCACCGCCGACAAGAAAGCATCGAGCCCAACCGCAGCCATCAAAGCGGCGTTCGACGATCTGATGCAACAGGTCAACCGCCACAAGGAACTGCTCCGTTCCAGCCATCGTTGGCGCCGTTGGCGTGCGGGAGATGCCGCCCCCGAACCTGGTGTGCCGTTTGAGCAGACCATGGCCTCTGTGCAGGCGCCGACAATTTCCGCCGATGATATCGGATCCTACGTAGACGCCAATCTTGCTCGCCTCGAGCGCTTCGTGGATCGCGAACTTTATTTCCGCCAATCGGAAGAAGAATCGCCGATGGCTGCGCTCTCAAGCAGCGATGTGGTCAACGAGGTCGTTGCACGTGCTCTGGGAGACAACGAGCGTCCCGAAAAAATGGCGCTCGAACCGTGGCTGTATCGTCTTGCACTGGAAGCGATCGCGGAAATGAGAGCGCGCATGCAGGAACTCGAAGAGCCAGTTCACCTCGAAGACAGCCGCCGTCGCCAAAACGAGAGCGCGTCCGATGAGGCTGTGCTCCAGTTCCATCAGGCCGATGAGGGCTGGACGCGCGAAAGCACGATTGCCGACCGTCGCGTGACCGATCCTGAGCAGAACACCTACTCCGACGAAATAATCGCGCTGGTGCAGGGCGCGCTTAGCGGCGTCGATCGCACCGACCGCGAAGCGTTTCTTCTGTATGGCATCGAGGGATTTTCGCTCAATGAAATCGCCTCCATCACCGGCCGCCATGCCGAGGCCGTTCGCGAATCTGTCGAGCGCGCGCGAGAATGCGTGCGCCAAACACCCACTGTAGCCAGGGAATTCCACAAAGACCTCTTCGTCAAGGCTCGAACTTCGACTCGAACCCCAGTTTCTAAATAGCAAAGGAGAATCGAGATGATGACACGGGATGAAATCCGTGAGTTGGCCGCTTTTCAGGCAGATGAAACCAAAGGCGCTCGCGCCATGACCTTTTACTTCCAGCCCGATCTTCCGCAGGATCGATCCCATCGCACGCAGGCGATTGTGGCCAAGGATGTGATCAAGCAGGCGCTTAAGACGGTGACGGACAAGGGCGCGAATGGATGGCTGCACGCCGATCTCGACCGCGTGCTTGAAGTTGCGGCGGGCCTGCGCGGGCCCAGAGGGAAAGCGATTTTTGCCTGCGCGGCCCAGAATTTCTGGAAAGAGTACGAGCTGCCTGCGCTGCTGGGAGAGACTCGAATTTACGTAAAGTCTCGCTTTCAGTTGAAGCCGATGGCTTCCTTGCTGGGCGCGCAGCCGGCGCTTTGCGTTGTCTCCGTCGACCGGCAGCGTGCGCGCTTTTTCGACCTGCGTCTCGACAATTTGCACGAGAGGGCGGCGATTGTCCACCTGCTTTCGCGCAGTGGCGCAAGCTACGGCTATAACGGATACGATGCGGGTCACGCCGAGCGGCGTGTAGCCGACGAAGCCATGCAGCACTTCAAGGCCGTTGCCGAACGTCTGCGCTCCGATCAGGAAAAAGGTATTTGGGACCGCCTGATCGTCGGATGCCATGACGTGAATTGGCCCGACTTCGAGCCCCATCTTCATCCCTACGTCAAACAACGGTTGATCGGCCGTTTCTCCGCCGATGTTGCCAGCGTTTCGAACGAAGAGATTCGCGAGCACGCCGACTCCGTGCTTAGAAAGTGGATTCGCGAGCGGGGGTCCAACAAACTCGGGCAGGCGCTCGATAACGCACGCGCCAACGGGCGCGGCGTCAGCGGGCTACGCCGCGTTTTACAAGCCCTTGAAGCGGGAGAAGTGCAGAGCCTGTTCCTGGGCGAGAACTATTCCGCGCACGCTGTGGAGTGCACGAATTGTGGACATTTCGATGCCCACACAGTTCCCGTCTGTGCAGCGTGCGGCCATCCCACGAGGGAGTTGGCCGACGTTTGCGATGCGATTATTCCGATGGCAATTCGCCGCGACATCGAACTGTTTTATCTCAAAGACAACGCTGACCTGGATCGAGCCGGCAATATCGCGGCGTTGTTGCGTTTCCGTTCCGACCAGAGCAGTACGGGGAAGATCGCAGTAGCATCGTGAAGGCAAGCCAGAAGTTAGAAGTCAGATTGAAGAAGTAACATCTCCGGATTCGGGGAATTGTGCCTCGGAGATTCAGAGGCTCCACTTCTTCAATCTGATTTTTGAGTTCTAACTTTTCTCGCCTTACTTCATCCCATCCACTACAAATAAATCCGACAGGATGCGGAAGGTCGAGTATGCGTAAGATTTGCCGTCGCTGCTTAATTTGAGAACGGGTATGCTTTTCAAGCCTGCGGTGCCGGCGGGAGCGATTGTTCCAAAGCTCTCGCCGTCCCGTCGCTTTTTGTGCCGGAGGTAAGCGCCATCAGTGTGCGCCATTATATTCCAGGTGCGGCATGGCTGCCGATGCGGGTGACCGCAGCAGCACGCGCTCGAATCGAAGTACAATCGTTGATAATCGAAGTCAAGAAACGTCATTCGAGGTTTTTGTTGCCGTATCGTAGCGCAGGGTATTCAACAGAATGCCTAGCTCTACTTCAGAAGTAATTCGAGGCGCGCTATCCGGCTGCAAAGGCTCAGAACATGGAGGGGGCCATGATCCGTGCCGTATTCAATCCACAGACATTTCTTTCCGAGCCTGGAGCAGGCAAGAAGATCCTGAACTGCAGCAACAAGCAGACAATTTATTCGCAAGGCGATCCTGGTTCAGCCCTGTTCTACCTGACGAGCGGCCGCGTCAAGCTGGTGGTCACGTCACCGCAGGGCAAAGAAGCAGTCGTCGGATTGCTGGGGCCAGAAGATTTCTTTGGACAAGAGAGCTTGTCAGGCCATAAAGGACGATTGGCAACCGCCGTGGCTATGGGAGAATGCGTCATTACGCGCCTCGAAAAGGCTCTGGTGTCGCGTCTTCTGCGCCAGGAGCACGAATTCTCCGAAATGTTTGTTGCCTACTTGCTGGGCCACATCGTGCGCGTGCAGGAAGATCTGATCGACCAGCTGTTCAATTCGTCGGAGAAACGGCTTGCCCGCACGCTCCTGTTGCTGGCGCGTTTTGGCACGAAGGGGAAACGGCAGTCTTTTCTTGCGCCGCGGATCACGCACGAAGTGCTCGCGGAAATGGTGGGCACAACGCGTGGGCGCATCAGTTTTTTCATGAACAAATTTCGCGAGCTGGGTTTTTTGGATTACAACGGCGGATTGCGGATCAACGAAACGCTTCTCGACGTGGTTCTGCACGAGTAACGTTCTGCAGGAATTAACTATTTTTTGTTTGTGTGCAATATTGCACACACGACCGCATCCTGAGCGTGCCAACATATGCCTGGTTCATAATTGGCCTGCCGCGCGCTTCGAGCAGCTCGCTGACCGCCGAGAGGTGAGTTGCTATGTTTGAACGCCTGAGAAAGAAATACACAATTCTCCACTTTTGCTGCGACGATGCCGGTCTGCTGCGGCGCGCGGAATCGCTCCGCCGCTCGGGATATCGTGTGCTCTTCACTGGCAACGGCTTTGAAACCGTGGAATTGTGCACACGCGAGCCGGTGGATGCCGTGGTTCTGGAACTGGACCGCAACGGCGTTGAGGTTGCGCTCATTGCGCAGGAGATCAAGCGTCGCCATCCGAAGCTTCCAACGATCATGCTGACGGAATCGACGGCGCCAGGGCACGCTGTTCATGAATTGGCCGATGCGCTTGTACCCAAGGAAAACTCTCCGGAACTGCTGAAATCGCTGCAAAAGGTACTTTTGCCGGGGGTGGGCGCTGCCATTTAATTTGTCAAGGCTGTGATCGGCAACGTGTCCGTCCGTGGTGGATTTTCCGCCGGTGAGCGAGAATAGGTTGGATGATCCACAAAATCCTGCCCGTCGGCCCGCTACAGTGCAATTGCTCGATCCTTGGCGATGAGACCACGCATGAGGCCATGGTCATCGACCCAGGCGACGACATCGACGATATCGTCGCCATCATTGAGGAGCACAAACTCCAGGTAAAGCAGATCGTCATTACTCACGCCCACATCGACCACGTTGGCGGAGCGATGAAGCTTCGGGCCAAGACGGGCGCGCCAATCCTTCTCAACCAGAATGACTTTGCGCTGCTGAAGATGCTCGATGTTCAGGCTAGTTGGCTGGGCATGAAATCTCCCGGCAAAGTTGAAATCGAAGCCGATCTCAAACACGGCGAGAAGGTGGAAGCGGGGAGTTTGTCCGCGAACATCCTGCACACGCCTGGGCACACCGAAGGCAGCGTGTGTCTTTACTTTCCCGCCGAAAAGCTGCTGATCGCAGGCGACACGCTCTTTGCACGGAGCATTGGCCGCACCGATCTTCCCGGCGGATCGTTCGAGAAGATCATGCGCTCGCTGCACGACCGCGTGCTGACCTTGCCCGACGATACGGCGGTGATACCGGGACATGGGCCGGTGACGACAATCGGGGAGGAAAGGGAAGAGAATCCGTTCTTGCGCGGGTGAAGAGGTTACGGAAAAAGTCGGAAGAATGCAGATTCCTCGCCGTCCCCTCGGCTTGGCTCGGGGCAGGCTCTCACCGCGCAAGCGCGGCTGCGGACAACTCGGAATGACAAAATTAAAGGATCTGGCGGTGTGGCGCGGACACTCTTGTCCGCGCACTTGAGGCGCTCTCCGGCGGTATGCTAAACGCTGATATTTTCGCGGACAAAAGTCCGCGCCACACGCTAATTATTCGGCGGATTCGTGGGTGGAGTTTGCCCGGAAGGCGAGCCTGGTAAGCCTTGCGGGCTCTGCGTGGGCGTCTGCGTGGGCGATTGTCCTGTAACCGGCTGAGTTCCTCCCGGTCCTGTGCCGATCGGCTGCCCGACTCCGCCGCTCGTTATGGTGAGAGGTTGCCATGGCCCAACCAGCAGCAGCCCTCTCTTGTCCGCCGATGCGTCATAGACGAAATACCAGTCCGTGTATTTGCTCTTTTTGTTGAATTCGCGGATTGTCTTCAGCTTCTTATTCGTGCTGCCCACGCCAAGCATCGGTCCTCCACCGCCAAACACCTGGCCGGTGAGAGGCTGTCCGCCAGAGGTGGGACCGCCCGCGGACGGACCCGACCCGGATGGACTCGAACCATTGGAGCCGGTTGTGTTCGAGCCAGTCGTGCTCGAACTGGAATCGGACGAACCGGAGGTAGACGAGTCGGTGTTGTCGGACCCTAGCGGGTTAGCCTGAGGTTGCATTCCCGAGGGATTCATCTGTCCGAATGTATTCGCGAACGCGCTCGAATTCGGCATTCCTCCTTGACCGGGGATTGCGCCCTGGCCCGGCATTCCGGGGACACCAGGAACTCCGCCCATTGTCGGGATTCCGCCCGCTCCTTGCCCAATGGTGGGCCCACCAGCCCCCATGACGTCCTGCATATGCAGGATTTTGAAGTCTTTTTCTTTCTTGGTTTGCGGATCCCAGCTCATGGGATCCTTATATCGTTTGCGCAGATAGCGAACGTTGTTAGTGTTTTCCAGATCTTCAATGCGTGTGGGATACCGCCCCAGGCGAACGTAGTAATGCTGGATGGCGCGCATGTACATGGTGCCGCGATGGATCAACTCCTCTTCGCGGTCGCGCTGAATCTGTTGCTTCCAGTAGGGAACCGCGGCCAGCAAGCCAATTGCGATCAGCGTAAACGCCAGCATCAGGGTGATGAGGATGTAACCCCGCTGAGGATTTGGCAATCTCGGAGTTTTGTAATTTCGTAATTTGAGACCCATAGATTGCTCGCTTGAAATTGCCCAATTACCCGATTACCAAATCGCAAAATCGCTACTATCCCTGCGTCAGCGGGATGCTCTGCTTGTTGTTGTTGAGAACGTCTTCCATTTCGACGGCGGTGGGGGAAATGTGGAGGACGCGATAACGCCGGTCCACGATGTCGCCCTCGCCGGCAATAAAAACATCTTCGCCCTGAACCAGGAAGACTCGCTTCGCTTCTCCCGGTTTATTGGCGAAACCGAAGAACTTCAAGTTGATTGGCGGCGGCGGGGGAATCGGCGGTGGCATGTGAATCTCCGCCTTCGCGGGATCGGTGGCTCCGCTGCGCTTGGGTGTTGGAATCGTGGGAAGCGATCCAGCCACGAAAATGTTGCGTCCATTGCCCCCGTATTTAATGTCCTCGCTTTGGGCCAGCAGATTCAGGTCGAGCGTGGGATCGAGACGCGGCTCCACGACCGGTACAACCTTGCCGGAGGACGTGCGCCGCGTTGCCGGTTTCGCAGATGCCGCGGCGGGGGCCTGAACAGGGACGGCTGCTGTGTCGGTGGACGACGGCCAGAACTGGTAGACCCACCACAGCACCAGCAATCCGCCCAATACTCCGAGCGCGATGAGCTGCTTCCGATTTTCGGTTCCCAGTTTCACTCAGGCGCCCCGTAAATAACTGTGCAGTACGATTTGCAGATGGACTGGTCCTTTGCCTTCACCTGCCAGATCCACGCTGTCGACGCTGAAAAACATCTTCGAGCGTTCGACGGTATTGATGAATCGCACCAGCTGCAGGTAGTCTCCCGCGAAACTTCCTTCGATAGTCACCGGCACGATGCCGGAACTCTCCGGATCCTCTTCCTTATACTTCGCGGTCAGAATGTGGATTCCGTTCTCCGATGCCAGTTTGCCGAGTTCGGTGGTCAAATCGGAATCCTTGGCGGCGAACCTCTCTTTATAAAAGTCGCCGATCTGATCGCGAGCGACGGCAATCTTCTTGTCCATGCCGCGCAACGGTTCCACGTCGCGGGTTTTCTTGCGGTAATCGGCGAACATTTGATTCAACTGGGTTTGGCGCGACTGTGCCGAACCCACCAGCGGAGAGAGCAGAATACCCACAGCCACCACGTCGGCCACAACCATGGCGGCAATCGCAATCTTCAGTTTCCGCCGAGTATCCTGTAAATCCGGCATTATTTCCCGTTCCCCTTCGACGTATCCTGCGGAATATAAGTCGCGCTCACCGAGGCGATAACGCCGGTGCCGTTCTCGAACTCTCCCTCGGCTACCAGTTGCGCATGCTGGAAACGCGCGGAGCCTTCCATGCGATGCACCAGTTCCACAGCCGCGGCGCGATTCTCTCCCACCACCTTCATATCGAGCAGCATTTCGTTCTGGTCGTTGAATTCGGGCTTCAACGATACGACGTGAAGATTAGGGGGCATAACCTGCTCCAGATCCTCGAAAACCAATGTCCACGAGAATGCTTTCCGATGGATCAGTCCATTGAGGAACTGTGACTGATCGCGCGTGCTGCGGTTGGAAGCCAATTCGAGAAAAGTCTGGGCATCGGTGCGTTCCCGGTCGCGCCCGGAAATCATTTGCTGAAGCTGGGCGATATTGCGGCGGTCTCTTCCCGCTGCGATCCAGTTGTGCACGGTCCATCCGAGCAGAGCTACAGTGCACACGGCCAGCAGGGCCACGGCCGCTCCCCAGCGTGTCCAAAACTCGCGCGCGTCTTCGTACGGGCGAGTCGCGAGATTGATGTTGAGACGCATAGTTATAAAGTAAAACCCGCCGTTCGCGATTCGCTCTTCGCGAAACCCGCTCTTCGCTTTCCGTCTTCAGCGAATGGCGAGCAGCGAACAGCGATCTACGAAATCAAAGCTCCCACCACGCCCGACATGCGCCAGCGCGGCACGGCGCCGGTCGTGGACCCGATTTGTGACGATGTAATCAATTCTTCCACCTGCGCGCCCGACTGGCTCTTGAGGGCAATCGCAGCCGCATCCGTCTCGGGCAGCCCAGCCATGTAGATCCGCTCGATGTTCAGGTTGTATGTATCCTGAAAGAAAACGACCGATGGGTAGACTTCCTCGGCCAGTTGGTCACCCGAAATGTCCGCGCCGTGCACGTTTTCCAGCGTGCGGATCAAGAGCAAGTGCTCCTGATCGAGAATGGCGATGCCAATGGTCCGCGCGTCCACTTTGACGACCAGAGTTGGCCGCTCTGCGTCGGCCGCGCCCAGCGCCGCCAGCATCGAGGGCATGACGATTCCAGGGCTGTAGCCGGCATTGCGAAAGGCCGACTCATATTCCTCCAGCACGGTTTTCAGCACCACGGCAGTCACCACCTGCACACCTTTGGCTGTGGTCTGCGCGTGATAGGACACGCGGGCATCTTCTGGATCGAACGGAAGCGACTTCTTCAGGCGGAAGCGGATGACCGCTTCGGCTTCTTCAGGCTTCGACGGAAGCGTTTCAAAATCGAGCAGGACAACGCGCACCGAGGTGTCAGGCAAGATGGCAATGACGTCGTGCGAGCGCGCACCCACGCTGCCGAGCGCGCTTTCAATTGCCTGGCGGAGTGCCGCGGCGTCCCGCAGATTCGGCTCCATCAGATCGGGAACCACCGATCCGGGCGCGAGTTCGCGCACCGCGGAGGTTTCCACCATTCGTCCCTGATCGGATGCGCGCCCAGCCAGTATGCGGTCGGCTGCGATTTCGCAGGCGAGGCTGGGACGGCGACTGTGTTTGGAATTAGAACTCATTGTCAGGAATTAACCAATACAACTCCGGCTCTGTAAGTCATAGCGCAATTTCATCTTCAAACACCCGGCCAACCCTCTCCGACGATTCGATCATATCGCGGACCCGGATAGCCGCACATTGCTTCGGCGGATGCCCCGAAGGAAAGTCCAGGCAAACAGCGCGTCACGCCGCCGTTAGCGCATGGTTTCAATAAACGTGACCTTGTTGATTTCCTTCAAGGTGGTGAGTCCGAGGCGAACTTTATCGAGCGCCGACTCGCGCAGAAAACGCATGCCGTCCTCGCGGGCCGCGCGCCGGATTTCCGATGTCGGTTTCCTTTCCAGAATCAGCTCGCGGATTCGATCCGTCAAATCCAGCAACTCGTGAATCGCGGTTCGGCCGTGGAATCCAGTCCCGGCGCACTCAATGCACCCTTGCCCTTCATAGAGTGGAACCTGCGCCCACTGGTGCGGATCGAGGCCGCTTGCCTCCAGCACCTCGGGAGGATAGTGCACCGCGGTGCGGCAGGACTCGCAGATCAGACGCACCAGCCGCTGCGCCAGAATGCAGTTCAGCGCCGAAACAAAGTTGTAGGGCTCGACGCCCATGTTCAGGAATCGCCCGAGCACGTCGACCACGTTGTTGGCGTGGACGGTCGTGAACACAAGGTGGCCGGTAAGCGCGGATTGGATGGCGATTTGCGCCGTCTCATTGTCGCGGATTTCGCCGACCATGATCTTGTCGGGGTCATGGCGCAGAATCGAGCGCAATCCTCGGGCGAACGTCAAGCCCTTTTTCTCGTTGACCGGAATCTGCGTGATGCCGCGCAGTTGATATTCGACGGGGTCTTCAATGGTGATGATCTTGTCTTCGTCCGTCTTAATCTCGTTGACGGCGGCGTAAAGCGTGGTGGTCTTGCCGCTGCCGGTCGGCCCCGTCACGAGCACCATGCCGTACGGCTCCTTGATGTAACGCCGGAATCGCCGCAAATCGTTTTCGTCGAAGCCGACTACTTCGAGCGTGAGCTTCTTGAACTTCTCGCTCATCGATTCTTTATCGAGCACGCGGAGCACGGCATCCTCGCCGTGAATCGAGGGCATGATGGAAACGCGGAAATCGATGGCGCGGCCGTTGTACTTCACGCGGAAGCGGCCGTCCTGGGGCACGCGGCGCTCGGAGATGTCAAGCTCGCTCATGACCTTGATACGGGAAATGATGGTCGAATGGTGTTCTTTGCCGATGGGCGGCATGGCGTTGGTGAGGACGCCGTCAATACGAAACTTGATGTACACCGAGTCGTCACGCGTCTCGATATGAATGTCGCTTGCCCGCCGCTGGAGCGCCGTGAAGATGGTGGTATCGACGAGGCGGATGATCGGGCTCATGTCCTCGCCGGCTGTAGCCGTCAGCTTGTCGATCGAAATCGTTTCGTCGTTTCCGGCATCATCCTCGCGGATTACGTCGAGCGTGAATCCCTCGCTGGCATCTTCCAGCACGCGCTTGGACTGCTCGGTTTTCTGGAGGATCTCGGCAATCTGTTTTTCGGTTGAAACCTTGGTGACAATGCGCTTGCCAAGCAGCAGGCTGATCTCGTCGATCATCATCAGCTGGCTGGGATTGGCGATCGCAATCACCAGCCGCCCGTCCGCCGTTTCATCGAGCGGTACGAATTTGTAGCGGAACATCAGATGGACGGGAATCTTCTCGAATAGATCGTGTTGCAACTGGAAATCGGTCAGATCGATGAATTCGCAGCGATAGCGCCGAGCGATATCGCGCGCGCGTTCGATCTCGTCTCCAACCGGCACAGCGTCCGGCATGGGCAGATTCTTCCCGCCATTTCCCGGATTTGCGACAACTGTCTTCTTTTCCGACATTCTTGTTTCCTATAGAACCAACCGGCTTTTGGCTCGGGGCTTTCTAGATGCCCATTGTGCGTTCATCGAGGTCCCAAAGCCTAAAGCAAAAAATCCAAACCGACCCGGCCAAAGCCGAATTTCTTAATGCACGCTCGCTCCCAAGGTGAAGATCGGCATATACAGAGAAATCAAAATGCCGCCGACGACCACCGCCATAAAGATCAGGATCAGCGGCTCAATCAGAGCCATGGCCGCGCCCAGAGCCGTCTGTACGTCTTCCTCGTAGAATTCCGCCACCGAACTCAGCATGGCTGGCAGAGCGCCCGTTGACTCGCCAACTTCGAGCATTTCAACAGCGAGATCCGGAAACAGGTTCTGGTCTTCCAGGCTCTTTGACAATGTTTGCCCTTCGCGAACGCGCGCAGCGGCTGTGATAATTCCGTTGAGCATCTGGCGGCTGCTCAGGGAGGCGCCCGCTGTTTCCATCGCGGGGACCAGCGGCAGACCGCCTTGCAGCAGGGTCGCTAGAATGCGCGAAAAATTGGCTACCTGATATTTCAGGCGGATTTCTCCGAGCAGCGGCAGCGCGAGCATGAACTTATCGAGGGTTTCCGCGCCCCGGTCGCTCTGCTTCCACCGCCATCCCGCAAAAATTCCAACCACCAGAACCAGAAGAACGACCCAGGCATATTTCTGGGCGTGCAATCCAAGCGACAACATGAGAACCGTGATGGTCGGCAACTGCGCTCCCATGTTGTCAAACAATTCGGCGAACTTTGGCACCACATAGGTGATCAGGAAAGCGAGCATCACCGTGACGACCGAAATCAGCAAGGCTGGGTACACGAGCGATACCGCCAGCTTCTTGCGGAACGTCTGCACCATGCGCTGATAGGCGATGAAGCGGCCCAAAACCTCTTCCATGCTACCGCTCTTCTCACCTGCCAGCAGCGTGGTTGTGTACATCTTGGGAAATACCAGCTGCGCGGCAAAGGCATCGGAAAGCAGTTCGCAGCTCTTAACC
>JBAVYO010000170.1:0-36632 GCA_049698855.1 Terriglobales bacterium | reverse complement strand
CTGCCATACAATCGGCGAGAAGTACGCGTTGTTCACCGACAACAAATTTCACAACCTTGGGATCGGCGCCGATTTGCAAGGCAATCTGAATGATCTTGGGCGTTATGACCAGACGAAAAAAGATGCGGACATGGGCGCGTTCAAGACTCCCACGCTGCGCAACATTGCGCAACGCGCGCCTTACTTCCACGATGGCAGCTTTCCTACGTTGAAGGACGCGCTCGGGCATTACATTGGCGGCGGGAATGCGAATGCGCATCTGGATAAAGAAATGCATGAACTGGATTTTCTGAGCTTCGATGAGCGCGACGACATTCTTGCGTTTCTGAATTCGCTGACGTCAAAGATGCCGGAGAACTTGGGACCACCGGCGGATTTGGCGAAACCGGCTACGCAGGCTGCCACGAAGCGTTAGGGACTTGCAGAGTTGTGGTTGCTGATGACGGCGGGCGGGGAGGCCTTGACAAGCTACGGGGAGTCCGCCGCTGGGCAGGCCGGCCTACACGATTCAGTTCTTCTTTAGAAAGCGACGCCGGTTCAAGTGGGTGGTCGCTGTCGGCTCGATGTCGTCGTACTTCAGCACGCTGATGGAGCCGTCCACTTCTAACACGGCGAGAGCAGCGTCTTTGTAAGTCGCAACGCCGTGTTCGCGAAGAGAGCGTTCGAGTTCGTCCATGCTTACGTGTTCTTTCGCCATGTGCGATTCGATCACTTGCCCGTCGTGTACGAGCAAGCTTGGCTGACCTTGAATCAACTTGCGGAACCGGCGATTACCGCCGGAGAGTTCGGCGACAACATAATTCATAATCAGCAGCGTGATTGCCGCCACTACGCCTCCGGCCAGCGACGTATCGGGACCGGTCATCGCGTTCTGCACGGAGTTTGAAATCAGCAGCAGCAGCGTCAGGTCGAATGGGGTCATCTGGCCGACTTCCCTTTTGCCGCTGAGGCGAATGCCGGCTAGAACGAGCAGGTAGATCACTCCGGTGCGGAGCGCGATTTCGACGAGAGTGTGGGCGTTTGGTGGGAGCATGGCTAGGTCAGAGGTTAGAGGTCGGATTGCAGAGGTCAAATCTCATGATCGCTAGCGCCGTAAAGCTGCTCTCGTTTTCACTTCCACCATCTAACCTCTCACCTCTAACCTCCGACCTCATTGCGGAGTGGGTGTGACCGGCACTGGCGCATTTTTCGGCGTGCTTAAATAGCCGGTGATCTTGTTCTTGTCCACCGTCCAGACCACCAGTTCGAAGAGCATGTGATCGCGACCGGAATAAAACTGCACCGGCTCGCTCACATTCTTGTCCTTTTTCTCGATGGTTTTGTCGTCGGAAGTTACGTCAACCGAATATTTGCCGTGCTTCGGGTCGGCCTTCTTGAGCTGCAGCCTGACCGTCGAAAGCGCCTGCGGCTTGGCGCCTTTCATTAGCGTGAATTCATAGTACTGGCGGTCGCCTCTGTGCTTGAGCGCATCGAGATCGCTGCGCGTGTTAGCGATCAGGCCGCTCTGCTGGCCGAGATCGCCGATGGTGGATTGCAGCTTAGCGATGGTCGAGTCGAGCGTAGCTTTGGTCGCAGCCACATCGGTCTTGACGCCGCCTACATCGGATTTCACGCTGCCAACTTCGCCGGAGACGGCGTTCACATCTTTCTTCTCCTGCTCGGCAAGCTGCGCCGCCGAGGCCTGCTGCGCCCTTTGCAGTTCCTGCGCACGCTCGGCCATTTCCTTCTTGGTCATGCCGATTCTCTGGCCCAACGTCTCCGCGTCGGCCTCGGCCGATTGCATGCGCTTGGTTAGATCGGCGATCTGCTGCTGGCTGGCCGACTGATCGTCGGTGAGCTTGGCAAGCTTGGTGTGCATGTCATAGCCGAAATACGCCGAGGCAGCGACATAAGCGATCGCCACGACGGTAAGAATCCATTTCCCCATGTTGCTGCCGCTCTCGGGGTGATACACATTCGGTTGCTCAGCATCGGCCATAAGTATCTCTCCGGTGAAACTGACGGTTGCACCTATTGTTTGTGAGATGGGGTTGGCTGTCAATTGCGGGTTCAGGTTCAGGAGCGGGCACGACTAGCGGTTGCCGAACCAGGCTCGGCTGGACGGGCGAGTTGACCGTCCCCACACAAACAAACCCGTCCCCACATGAGAACAGCCGCGCGGCTAGAATTGAGGGCGTGAGGCACTGGGACGCAATCATCGTTGGCGCTGGCATTGTCGGATTGTCGCTTGCCATTGAACTTAATAAGGGCGGGCTGAAAGTGTTGGTCGTCGAGAAGCGCGAGCCGGGACGCGAGGCCTCGTGGGCGGCGGGAGGCATGCTGGCGGATTCGGCCATCGAAACCAAGCCTGCTTTACGCGGGCTGGCGACGGCTAGCGCAAAGATGTATCCCGAGTTCGTGCATGAACTTGAGTATGAATCGCGGATGAAGATCGATTTGCGCGATCAGGGCACGCTGCTGTTTGTGGGCGCGACTCATGAAAAAGAGCTGTTAACGGAGGGGCTCTGGCCTGCTCGCTGGCGCGAAATGGAGCCGGGCCTGAAAGCCGCGAATCTTCGGGCAAAGGGTAGCGTCGGTTTTTATCTCAGGGAGCGCAGCGTCGATCCGCGCGACTTAACTGCGGCTGCCGTTGCCGCTGCCAAGCATCGCGGGATTGATTTTTCTTCAGGCAACCCGGTGGTGGGCGTCACGATGGCCGATGGCAAAGCCGCCGGTGTTCGCACAAACAAGACCCAGTTTTGCGCAGGCATCGTTGTGAACTGCGCGGGGGCGTGGGCGGGACAAATTGAGCCGCTTCCATTCCCTACCCGCCCAGTTAAAGGACAGATGCTGTGCGTAGTTATGCCGCAGAAGGAATTGATTCGCCATGTCGTCCGCACGCCTGAGGTGTATCTGATCCCGCGCAGCGATGGCCGCATGGTGATTGGGGCCACGCAGGAAGAAGCGGGCTTCGATAAGCGGACCGTCCCGGAGACTATTCAGACATTGCGAGATGCGGCAGTCGCTCTGGCGCCCAAACTCCGCGACGCGAGAATGATCGAAGCATGGGCCGGACTTCGTCCCGGCACTCCGGATGCGCTGCCAATTCTGGGCGCGACGCCGACGCCGGGGTACTTTGTTGCGACCGGCCATTTTCGCGACGGCATCCTGCTAGCCCCGATCACAGCACAAGTCATGGGACAGGTGATAGCGGGAAAGAAGCCGGCGTTCGCACTCGATGCCTTCGCGGCGACGCGATTTTCGAACTAAGGCCGTTCCTCATTTAAACCGCACCACCACCATCCGTACTCAACATTCAAGGCGTAACGGCAGGAGCATCTCCGTGCGGGCCCATGGCCAGTTTCATCTTCTATTTATTCTTAGGTATTTATTCTTAGGGAGATTTATCTTTGGGAGCTTGCGGGCGGAGTGAAGGGGGGCTTTGTTTCTTGCATCTCTTTCGATTCTCGTACTTCTAATTCCGCCTGGCGCCGACAGGTGGCTTCCGTGGGGTCGATTCCCGCCTTGAGATCGGTCTTTTCGATGAAGTAGCGCCAGCCCTCATGGCGATCAGGGTCGCGCTGGGATTCTTCAATCTTCTTCAACTCCGATTCCGCGTTCTGCTTGCCCCGGACCACTTCGACGACTCCGTCCGACCGGTAGGTGCGGACGTTATGCCGGATGATGGCGTAGGAAGCGCTGTGGTCGTCGCGTGTCAGAGAAAATCCATTCACCGCTTATCTCGAAGCGAACATGAAGCGGTAGCAACTGCGATTTGAAGTTCAAATTCGATGACGACTGCGATTTCTGCCGCCGGAGGCGCTTGCTGTATCGCCTCAGCTCAGCTCAATCTCGGGTGTGCGATTTGCCGGGTGGATCGCTCAACCGCCGGGGCCCGACACAGGAGAGAGCTGAAAAGGCGATTTCTCGCTGGAAATCGCCTTCTGCCATTCCTTGCCTTACAGCGCCTGCACGTTTTCAGCCTGCCAACCCTTAGGCCCTTTGGTGACGTCGAACTGGACCGTCTGGCACTCTTGCAGGCTCTTGAAACCGCCCGCCTGGATTGCCGAGAAATGCACAAAAACGTCTTCGCCATTCTGACGGCTGATAAAGCCGTAGCCCTTGGCGTCATTGAACCACTTTACTGTTCCTTGTTCTGCCATGTTTACTGTGTTCCTTTTCAAAATTGATTTACGCTGGAAAGATTCGGAAGTACTGAAGGCAGGTTACTGGCTGTTAAGGCAAGGGCTGCTCTGTTCACGACCGACTCGGTCTAACGCACACAGTCATGTTACGCGAAATGCACATAATTAGCAAGGTGAGTTGCGGAACTCCCCTTCCCAAGAGGGACTCCAAAGCGAGTTCTCAGCAGACTGTTTCGCCGCTGAGGTCGGACGTCCTCCAGTAAATAATCTTCGACCCGCTAAAAAACAAACTTCCCAGCCAACTGAACCAGCCGGGGAGACGCTGCATTCACGATCTGTCCGAAATTAGCACTGCTGATGTTGCCATTAACCGCAGCCGGCCCGTAGAACTGCGAATGATTCAGGACGTTGAATCCCTCCAGCCGAAATTCCATCAATCGGGACTCGGCCAGTTGAACATCTTTTTCCATCGCCAAATCGAGATTGTTGATTCCCGGTCCGGCGAAGAAACGCCTCGGAGCCGTGCCCACTTGTCCGAGTGCTGGGAGGCTAAAAAGCGAGGTGTTGAAGGCAGGATTCCCGTTCCGCGGGCGGGTATTGATTTTGAGATTGCCCGGAGTGAAGTTGGGCGTGTCGACGCCATTGTTGTTGATGCCGTTTGGTATGGTCCCGAGCAGCGATGTGTCGTTGTTATTGTAAAGAGTCACGGGAAAGCCAGTCGTGAAGCGGGTTAGACCGGAGATGGCCCATCCATCCGTCCAGCCACTCTTTCGGCGAAGCAGATGGCCCACCGGCAGCCGGTACCGGTAGCTCGCCACAAAATTGTGACGCATGTCGAAAGCTGAAAGCGCTCCACTGAGACGGGGATCGATTGGATTCACGGCTTCAGCCAGACTGGAAGATTCATCGAGAGACTTGCTATATGTGTATCCGGCCATGAATTCCAAAGGCCCGGAGCTGCGGCGGAGATTGACCTGGAGCGCGTTGTAATTCGAATTCGCGATGGTCTTCTGATAAGTCACGGCTGCAAACTGGGAACTGAATGGCCCACGCGTTCCATGAACGACGGCCCCGGAAGGCCGCGTGTAGGTGCCGCTTTCGCCAAAGGGTCCGCAAGTCGGCGTGCCCGGCTTAACGTCCTTCGGCTGACTCAGGCTCAGGCATAGCGAGGGGTTGCCTGGATTCGCGGAAGTCAGCACAAGAAGATGATGAGCTTGTGTCCCGACATAACTGACACTAAGGAACGTCTTCGACGCAAGCTCACGCTGAAATGAAAGCGCGTAGCTCTCCGAGTAAGGCGGTACATTCCCGTGAAAGAAGGACGGCACACCGGTGATGGGAAGATACTGGGACCAATCGACATCCGAATTGGGATGGTTTGGCGAAGCTCCAAATTTCGGAAAGGTTAAGGGAAAGCGTTGGCCGACGCTCTGCCCGCTGGCCGCGGTCACAAAAGGCGTCGCAAACAACGGCGGCGCCAGGCTCGTGTAATCGTAGCCGTAGGGCGGATTGGCGCTCATGATGCCGGCGGACAATCCCTCGAATGCCGTGTAGAACAAACCATAGCCAACGCGAACGCTGCTTCTATCCGGTCCTCCGAAAATCTTTCCCAGCAAACCATTCTGCTCACCGGGAGAGTAGGCAATACCGACGCGAGGACCGAAACTATCATATTTCGTTGGGGCTAGCGTGCGCGGCACGCCATAGTCACCGGGGAACACTAATCCAGCAGGCGCACCTGGATAAACTCGCGACTGCTCACCGAGAACGAGAGTTTGCAGCTGGTTGTATTTCTCAGACCAGGGAGAGATTACGTCCCAGCGCAAGCCGTAGTTAAGAGTGAGATCGTGCCGGATTCGCCAGCTATCTTGCGCGAAGAGTCCAATATACTTGTCGCGATTGTAGAAGCGCTGCGAATCGCCCTGGTTATAACTGCTGGCGACCCCAAGAAGAAAGTCCGCCAGGTCCGAGCCCGTTTCACTTCCCTGAAAAACAAAAGCGCCGTTGAAGATGGGATCTGGATTTGTGTTGATCTGGTCGATGTGGAATTCGCCGCCCAGCTTGATGGTGTGTTTCCCGATGACTCTCGAAAAGTTATCCATCCACTGCAAGGTATTGTTGACCTGGGTGAGGCCCGTGATGTCCACGCCGAAGCTAAAATCGTTGAACGAAACGTTTTCTACCCCTTCAATTTCCCGAGAAAGCGGAACGATCCCCGGCGCACCGTTTGAACCAACAAATCCCTGGGAGGCCAGAGTCGGCCCCACACCACCTACCGGGTGTCCAGCGTTGTTGGCGTCGCGCATGTAACTAAAATGCAGTTCGTTGACTGTATTCGCCCCAAACGCCTTGGTGATACCGAGACTCACCAACTGTGCGCGGCCAATCGTCAGTGCGTTGAAGCCCGGAACATCGGCTCCGCCCTGTCCCGTGGGGTATGGATTGTTGAGAGCGTAATCGTCCAGGAAGTAATACGCGGAGAGCGATCCCCAGCGCGTGTTGGCGTCGACCCTGATCGCTCCTTTGTCATCGCGTAGGGTCTCGTTGTACGCGGAAGTGGAAAATACATTTCCTGGCTGATTCGGATTGGGAATGTACTGCAGCAAATTCGTGCCGGGTGCGCTCCACGCGCCCGCAGGGACCGTGGCGTTGGGAAAAACGCATCCTGTCGCCGGATCGTTACTGATGCAGGGTCCGCCATTGGGGTTCTGCATCGTGGGCCCGCTGAAGTAATATGGCTCGCCGCTCTGGACCGCATATCCCAGTTTCGGCGAAAGCATGGTTGCGATGTTGGACCCGCTAACTGCGCATGGAATCTCGAGCGACTGCGCTATTCCTGGGGTTTGCGCAATGCCGCAGAAACCGAACGGATTGAAGCCGTTTGAATTATCGAGTAAATCCGAGAAGTTACCCGTCGTTCGATCCTGCATCGATGGCACCGAAATCCGGCCCGTGTCTACCCCCTGATTCAGGCGCGTCCCTTGATAGTCGGTAAAGAAGAACACTCGATTCTTGCGCAGCGGGCCACCGAAGGTACCTCCAAACTGATTCTGGTTGAACTGCGCGCGGTTCGAGGAGAAGTAGTTGCGCGCGTCGAGAATGGTGTCGCGCAGGAACTCGAATCCGTCGCCGTGAAACTGACCTGTGCCCGATTTGGTGAGAACCAGAACCTGGCCGCCACTGTAGTTGCCATATTCGGCATCGAAGCTGTTAGTGAGAACGCGCAGTTCCGCGATCGAATCCAGATTCGGAACAATCGCGGTTCCCATGTTGACGTCCTCTTCCACATCGCTGCCGTTGACGCGGAATCCATTGGTGGTTTCACGCTGGCCGCTGATCGACGTATTGCCAGCGTTGAGATCGCCGGACGGAGAGGTGCTCGTTACACCGCTCATGACGACGGCATTGGGCTGTTGCGAACTCGCCGGAACAATGCCCGGCTGAATGGCCATCAGATCGGTAAAGCTTCGCCCGTTCAAGGGAACGCTGGTCATCTTGTCGGCTGCGATGATTTCGCCCATTTGCGTCGAAGATAGGTCGATCCGAACAGTTTCAGCGCTCACTTCGACAGTCGTCGCCTCCGATTTCAGTTCGAGTGCAACATCCAATTTGAGAACAGCCGAAGCGCCAAGGTCCAGACCGGTCTCCGTGTGGAGCTTAAACCCGGGTGCCGCGATCTCGAGTTGGTAACGTCCCGCGGGAAGATTAGGAAAGCTATAAAGACCATTGGAATCGGTGGCGCAACCCTGTAGTACGCCGTTTCCTGAGTTGCGGATAATCACACTCGCAGCCTGGACTACCGCACCGCTGGGATCGACCACGGTTCCTGAAACGCTGCCGGCGTTGCTGGCGAAGCTGAATGAAGAGAGGAAACAACCGAGCGCTCCCGCCAACCCTACGATGATTACCGCTTTTCGTAATTCCCTCCCGAACTTGCCTTTGTCTTTCACCTGAGCCCTCTTCCCCCGTATGAATGAGCTTTCAACAACGTTTAAAAACTCGATATCAAGAGCGCGGAAGTCCAAAACCGCGTTGAACATGAATTTCATTTTCATAATGCCTTCGGGCGCAACCTGTCCGCCGTGACGAAAATCACACTTGGATGTGCGCTGGCACGGCCCAGCCATTAGCGATTCCAAGTCCGAGCGAAGAGGGCTCGGAACGACAAATCGCGCTACCTGGCCCGATTCACTGACAAATCGGGAAGGAACACTTCGCCTTGCTGGAAATGACGGTTAAGGGAAACCTTGGCGATCTGATGAATCACGCGCACACACGCAAGTTCATCGATTCCCTGCCCGGAATCCGCGGGGCGTTAAAACGGCGGTTGCATGCTAGCGGACCGCCCTCTCGGTAACGTCGCACGTTCAACGAGCTACGCAGGACTCCGGCAAACACGATATACTGAGATCACTTGACCTCGAAGACATGTCCACCCAAGTCTTGCGCCTTCGTCTTGCGCCTTCGCGATTGAGAGATCGAGAGGCGTGCTCTTTGCACCGGCAATTTTCCCTACAAAGGTGGCGTCCCGTCCGAGCCGAGCCCAGTGCGGCTGCTCGTCTCGTGTGCCTGACCAGAAACGTTGTCTAAACCGGCCGCACACAAATCAGTCATAATTATCAGGAGTTCACAATGTCTTCACTGAATGGCGACAGGTCCCGGTTTCACCGCGAACGCAAGCAGAAGATTGCTCGGCGGAAACGAACTCGTGAATTGCTGGAGCGCGAGGCAATGCAAGGCAAGGCGGTGAGCAGTGCGCACGCGATCACGCTCAAGCCGGTGACGGTATGACGACACCACCGCTTTTAACATCAAAGCTGCCCACGCCAATCCCGGCCGTAGACAAGAAAAGGCGAGTTCTGCTGGTCGACGCCTCTTCTCATAAACGCGAATTGCGCGCGGAAACCATGAGGAAACTCGGTATCGAAGTGGACTCGGCCGCGGACATTGGTGAAGCCCGTTGCTGGTGGAAAGCCGACCTCTACGATCTGGTTCTGATTAACGTCGAAAATAAACAAAGCACTCGCGACAAATTTTGCGACGACATTCGCGCTTCCGCGCCGCGCCAGCGATTTGCCTTTTTGGTGGGAGCACCCGAGTACCTCTCCAATTCACCAGGCACAACATCTCCCCTACAGCTGGATGATCAGCAAGATGAGGATCTCCCGGTAGCGGATGTGAAAGCAGCGCTAACAGTCAATCTGGGAGATCTACGGCAACGTTGGGGAATCCTGGAGGCATCGCGGCGAATCTCCGCCGTTCGATCGGCGTCTACCGCCCGAACACAAGCCATGCGAGACAGGCCTGCGCCACCACGCGACCTGGAAACTCGGTATGCTGTGTATGCCGCACCCGAAACTCGTACTCTGGACGACTTGCTAAGAAACGACTTACTAGGAAAGGATTTGCAATGAAGAACCTTTATGTTGGTAACTTACCTCACAGCACAACCGAAGCCGAACTGCGCAACGTTTTCGAGCCGCACGGAGCGGTGGAAAAAGTCAGCCTGGTGACGGACCGGGATACCGGACGCTCGCGAGGGTTCGCTTTTGTCGAAATGACCAATGCCAATGAAGCCGATCAGGCGATCGCGGCGCTCAACGGAACGGATCTGGGGGGCCGGGCACTGACCATCAATGAGGCTAAGCCAAAGACCGATCGCCCCAGAAGCGGTGGCGGCGGCGGTGGCGGCCAGCGCTTTGGCGGTGGTGGCGGCGGGCGCAAACGCGATGACCATCGTGGCCAGCGTCAGCCCCGCGAACCGCGCTGGTAGCTTCTTTTGCCGACATGAATGCAACAGGAATGGCCTGACATTACCGGCCAGCCATGAACAAGCAACTTATTGGGAGATAGGGTATGCCACGAGGCCGATCGACATTTACCAAGCGCCAGAAGGAACAGACACGACAACAGAAACAACGGGAAAAAGTGGAGCGCAGGAACCAGCGGAAACAGGAGAAGCCCACCGAAGGCAGTGTGGATGAGATGGCCGAGTTGCAAGAACATGCGGCCGCTCAAGCGGCGCTATTCAACCTCGGCGTCGACGAATCGCACTCCATCGAAGAGACTGTCGCCGAAAACGGAATTAAACCATAATCCTGCTACTTTGTAAGTCGCCGGAGCTCAATGCCCCGGCGACTCCTGTATTCCTCACACAAATACTTCTCCTGGCAATGCAGTCAAGGTTCGCGATGCGAGTGTGTTTTGAATCATTCGCCTTGGTTGATCGGACATCGCAGCGTTGATCTGCATGCGTTCGATCTTCAGCTTGAGCGTGCGTTCAATCTGGCGCAGTTCGAGCGACTCCGCTCCCGCCACTAGCGTGGAAGCAAGTCCCTGAAGCCCCGCTCTGCCCGTGCGGCCTACGCGATGGATGAAGTCTTCCGCCATCTTCGGCAGATCGTAGTTGATGACGTGGGCTACATCGTCCACATGCAGGCCACGCGATGCGATATCGGTGGCGACCAGCACCTGATACCGGCCTTCCTGGAATCCGCTTAACGCTCCGTTGCGCTGGGACTGCGAGCGGTCGCCATGAATCATGGCGGCACTGAATCCGTCCCGGACCAGTTCCTTGGCCAGCCGTTCGGCACCGCGTTTAGTGCGCGTAAAAATCAGCGTCTGACCCTTTTCCGCATAGAGCAGTTGCCGGAGCAGATCAAGTTTCTCTCCCGGCCGCACTTCATACGCCTTCAGTTGCACGCTTTCAGCCGGCTTGAGCACCGAACCCAGAGCGACGCGCACTGGATCGCGCATATAGTCATTCACCAGCCCAGCCACGGATTGCTCGAGCGTAGCCGAAAAACACAAGGTCTGCCGTCGCTGTGGAAGCACCGAGAGAATGCGCCGGATCGCTGGAAGAAAACCCATATCCAACATGCGATCGGCTTCGTCGAGAACCAGCACTTTGATGTGGCGGAGATCGGCGAACTTGCGGGTCATCAGGTCCTGCAACCGTCCGGGCGTCGCAATCACCAAACCCGATCCGGCGCGAAGGCCCTGGATCTGCGCTTTCTCCGATACCCCTCCGATAACGAGGGCGGCCTGAGGCATGGTCTTGGTGCGCAGTTGTTCGTATTGCTCATGAACCTGCATCGCAAGTTCGCGCGTCGGCAGCAGCACAAGGGCAGCAGTGCGGCCCGCCGGTTCATGCTGTAAAACTTCGATCAGCGGAATCAGAAATGCCAAGGTCTTGCCGGTGCCCGTTTGGGCCGTGCCGATGACGTCTCGGCCTTCAAGAGCTGGAGGAATCGCGCTTTCCTGGATGGGGGTGAGGGTAATAAATTGAGCTGCCGCCAGCTTCCGCTGCAAAGTGGAAGACAGGGGCAGTTCGGTAAATGTACTCATTCGATTTGTTTCTTTCTGGAGAGGCTTGTTGTCACACACTCTGACACACGTCTAGAGTTGCCATGCCGCTCACATTTTGAGTTTTTAGATTTCACGCAAATAAAACGGCGGGCAGGAAATGCGGAGATGATTCTGGTCTGAAAGAAGTGACCACCGCGTGACGAGCAAACCGTGGAAAAAGCGTCAAGGTGATTATAGCAGAACCAGACTTAGCCCCACCTGAGCCGGTATCTTTGCGGTTACTACAGTTTGCAGAAAGAAGGCTTCGGCGACCAGCGCTTGTTGCGACACCCGGCTGCTCAACTTGGCGGGGACAATGAGTGAATTCGCGATTTATCGTCAACTACCAAACTGGCGTCACCAAACCATGTGACCGCATAAGATTCCTCGCCAACATCCGCCCCCAACAGAGTTCAGAACTCATCACCATCTATGCCAACTGGGAAAGTGAATTGTAGAAGTAATCTTTAAGTTGCCGTATTCATCGCCGCAACCAAGCATGGTTGCTAAACAGAGTGATCGCCCGGCAGCCCCCATAACCTTGCGTCTCAGGATTGTCCCGAATCACGAGCCCAGGAAGTTGACTCCTGCTAACACCAGATTTTTCTTTCGCAACTCGCGCAGCCGGTCGTCAAGGGAGCTAGCTGAGCAGGCCGTTTGCTTGCGAGACCGCCGCGCCAGCAGACGGCGAGACGCCAGCGCTTGATTCAAGAGACCGCTATCCTAATCTCCCGCTACTTGCAACCTCGCATACTCTGCTTTGGATTCCTTCAGGATGGGGATGTCGGGGTCCGCGTTTTTCCAGAGCGTTAGAAAACCCTTGTAGGCGCCGAGGGAGCGGATGCGGGCGGCATTGGCGTCGGATCCTCGCGAGGTTTTGGCCTGCAAAGCGTTCGCGCGCGCCACCCCCAAATGCGCCAGCGCTCCCGTCCAGCAGTTCCAGACGATACCGCTGTGATCGATGATCTTCTGGAACTCGCCAACGGCAGCGTTGGCGTTTCCGGCGGCAAGGTACGCTTGCCCTCGGAGATACACATGGTAGAGGCAGGAAAGATTGTTGCCGAACGGGATGTTGCCCAACTCCACGGGTGTGGCCGCTTGCAGGGTAGTCAGGGCTGTAGCCGGATCACTTTTGTCGAGCGCCAATTGCGCCCGAATCGCGGGCAACCAGAGCGACTGTATCTGGGTGTCCAGGGGAAAACGCTTTTCGAGGTCCTGGGCCAGAGATCCGGCTCGTGCTTTGTCGCCCGCCATCGCCAATGCAAGCGCAGCTTCGACCTCGACGCCCTGACTTGCCGGAGCAAGCTTCATGGCTTCCGCCGCCGCCTGCCGCGCTTGCGAATGATTGCCGTAAGCGGCTTGTTGCAGAGCGGCATTCGCCTGCCAGAGCGCTCCATTTTCCCTGTTATCCGCTCGAATGGCGGAGGCCACGGCCCTTTTGGCCAGTTCCTGCGCCTTCGAGACCTGCCCCTCATACGCCTCGGTGTCGGACGCAAATGCCAGTCCAAAGTGCTCGTATCCCTGTTTGCTTGTAAGCCAGCGTTGCTGATCTGCCATCGCTCCGGTGTCCGCATCGAGAAAGGCGAGAGCGGCGAGATGAACATGGAGAAGGTAGCCATCCAGTTTTCGTGCCTGGGCATCGCGAATGACCTGCCGTGCTTCGTCAAATCGTTGCAAGCCAAGAGCATCATTGGCTAGATTCTCGTAGCCACCGACCCAATCCGGTGCCCGGCGCACCGCTTGCCTCGCCGCCTCCGCAGCCTCCTCATACTGCCCCTGTCCCGACAACACGACACCCAATGTCACGTACTCTCCAGCTTTCAAGGGGTAGCTCTCAATTTCGTCTTGGAAAATCTGCGCCGCTTTATCCAGCTGACCCGTCACATTCAAGTAGTACCAGGCCGAGATCGCCAGCCTTTCCCGCTCGCTGACAGGCTCTCGCAACTGGAATGCCTTGGTGTAGTACTCGCCAGCCCGCCCTGGTTCGTTAAGACTGAAGTAGTCAGTGCCCACGGCAACGTAGCCCATGGCAAACTTTGGATCGAGCTCGATGGCGTGTTGATCGTAGGGCAGAGCTGCGGCGGAGTCTCTTTCGCGAGTGGCCTTTTGTCCAAGGCTGTAGGCTTTCAGAGCATCGAGCGATGATGTCGTCGCCTGTGCGAGCGGAACGTCAAACTTCTGCACCGTAGCCAGTGATTCGCCCAACTCCGTGCGCAGCTTCGACGCCTCCTTGCCCAAAACATCCAACACCTTCTCTTTGGACGCGGCCGTCGCCTGCTCCTCGGCCAATGTGTCTCCGTTCTGGCAATTCGCCGCCTTCAACCCCAGAACATACTGGCTGCCCAGACTGCCAATGGATCCCTCGATATAAGCCTTTTTCCCCGCCCGCAGGCAAAGCTCGCGCGTCACATCGCGCGTAAGTTTCGTGTTTGCCGGACGGGTCATCTGTTGCAGAGTCTTTGTGACTTCGCTGTCGGAGAGCACGTTTAGGAAAGGCGATTGCCGCAGGGAAATGTTAAGTGCAGTCTTCAGCGTGTCGTCAAACACCGCATCGCCCGTGGTATTCGAAAAATCGGCGAGAACGATGGTGTCCCTTTCCGTGAGCTTCGGCGCGCTGTGGGAGCGCCATAGCCACGCGCCGGCAAAGATGGCAACCGCGACTCCTAGGGTCGCGGCTACAGCTAACGCCACCATGCCCGCCAGCCGGCTTCGGTGATCTGGCAAGCCGCTTCGTTCTTTCTCTTCGGTAACGACACTGGTCCGGATCGTTTCTTGCCGAAGAAGAAGGGCGCCGGAGCTGGGTCCGGCGGCAGAACTGCGCCCGGCGGCGGCTACCCCCAGCAGAGTGTTCTCGTTCTCAGAAGCAACGACAGTCACCGCCGAAGCAAACTGATACCCTCGCCCCGGCACAGTGATGATGTAGCTGTTGTCGCCCGGCTTCTCATCGAGTGCCCGGCGCAGCGAGGAGATGCTTTGCGTCAAGCTGTTTTCGTCTACAAAGGTACTCGGCCAAACCCTCTTTAACAGCTCGTCGCGGCTGACAACCCGTCCCGGATTCTGCACAAGATACAAGAGCACATCAAAAGACCGCCGATTGAGCGTGACAAGTCTGTCGTCCCGCCGCAGCATGCGCGCTGCGGCATCGACCTGAAACCCATCCCCGAATCGGAATATCTCATTTGTTTCCATGGACATTCAGGAAATCCACAGCTTTGTCATAACCTTTCACACCACGTCACAACACGTCACTGGCATTTATTTGAAAACTGCGGCAACATCCGCACCAAGTTAGGAGTGAGGTCCCGTGAACCGACTGTACCAATGGTTTAGCCGACGGGCAAGCCTGTCGCATTCTGAAAAGTCTGGTGGGGGCGCGAGACGGACCATCCGCACAGAGGTAACGGTAGAGCGGGAAAGTACAACCTTCCTGGCGGCTGGCTCGACTGGGGGCTTGAATGCCTGCCCGCTTTGCGGACAGACGTTGTCTCCCGACCAAGCCGAAGAGACGAGACTCCGTCTGCAACAAGGCTCGCCAAGATAAAGAACATTTTGGGGTTAGGACGGGGCAGGGTGGCAGCACAGCCTTTCCGAAGAACACAACAATTAAGGAGAATCAAAATGCAGCGAGCGATCACACATCTGAGTATGGGGTTGGCTTTGTTGTTGGCCGGCTTCGCAACCCTAGGGCTGGCTCAAAACCAAGTGAAAGGCAGCTGGGGAAAGGCAAATACCAAGGGAGCTCCAGCTGTGGCGATAGACCAAAACGGGACCAAGTACGTAGCGTGGAATAAGTCCGGGAGCAACCAAATCCTCGTCGCCACATCACCCGCGGACAGCAAAACTTGGACACTTCTTGGAATCTCCGAAGGGGGCGCGGGGGTGGTCGGCGGCACGGACTGGACTGCGGGAACCAACCTGGCTCCGGCGTTGTCCTTTGATTCCAATACTAATCAAATATGGTTGGCGTTTAAGGGACAGTCAATCCCGACAGACGGGATCTTGGTTTCTCAGTGGACTGGAAGTTCATGGACGAATCAGGAAGCTGTGTCTACCTCAGCTGGGAAGCCCCTGACCGGATACGCACCGGCCCTAAGCGGAGGCTCGGGAATAAGTCTGGCGTGGAAGGGTGCCTCAACCTCGAACGACGATATTTGGACCACGAGTTGGACCGGGTCGGAATGGGCACCCCAGGCAAAGGTGGAAGGCACGACCTGGACTGCCGGGTCGAGCACCACACCAGCATGGACTCAGACCTTCCTTCAGGTAGGGGTGTCCCCTAACCTGATTTGGAAGGGGGGGTCACCGAATCTCTGGTGGACCGCCGGGTCCGGCACTGCGTGGAACGAGCAACAACAGATTCATTGCGAAGACCCGGTTTGGACCGCACAAACCATCGCCGCCCCAGCCGCTACTGAAAACAACAATGGATACTCCGCGGACGTAGTGTTTTGGACCACATCGAGCTTTTCGATCGAATACACCTACACGGATGGCTCCGGTTGCGGATGGGCTCCGCCTGAAACAGTCAGGAGCGCGAAGACTGAGATTGGACCGGCTGCAACACTGGCACCAAATTTCTCTTATTTCCTTCTCGCGTGGACAAAAACCAACGGTCAAGTTTGGTACACGACCTTCGATCAAGTACCAATGCCGTGACCGCGAGCAAACGCAAGGAAGCTCTGCGAGGGTTGCATCGCGACATTCGCAACGTAAACGACGACATAACACCAAAAGGAGCACTCTATGAAGCAACTAATCGCACATCTGAGTATGGGGTTGGCTCTGTTCCTCACGAGCCTCGCGAACCAAGGCATGGCTCAATCCAAGCCCAAACAATTGAAGGGCACCGGCTGGGAGGCATTGACGGAAAGCGCGCCGGCCGTGGCGTCAGATGGAACAAACCGATATGCAGCCTGGAAGGGACAATCTTCCAACAATATCTACTTTTCAATTTTCAATGGCGCAACTAAAAAGTGGTCGCAGCAGGCGATTGTCGGTGGCTCGGACTGGACCGCGGGGACCAACACTGCCCCGGCATTGGCCTACGACGGATACGAATATGTTTGGTTGGTGTGGAAGGGACAAGGAGCGACAGACAGGGTCTGGTACTCCACATGGAATGGAAGTTCGTGGTCGGATCAGCAGGTGGTGAATGGCTCTGGCTGGAATTCGGAGACGAAGGTTACACCGGCTATCACCTTCGCTTTCGGAAATACACCCTATGTGGCATGGTTAGGGGCGTCGGGCAACCAGATCTGGTACAGCTACGTTCTTGACGGATGGGCGACACAGGCGACCGTCAGCGGTCCGGAAACGAGTGTCGCGCCCGCCCTCAGCAGCAACATGACGTGGGAGCTGGATGTGTATACGAACGGGTCGAACGATATCTCGTTAACCTATGGCGAGATGGACTCCAACCCTATCCCTGGCTGGAGTTCTGGCGGAACGGTGTCCTGTAGCGCAGAGAGCAATGTGGCGCCAGCCGCGGCCTTTTTCATCAACACTGCAAAAGGGCCGCTTTGGGACGATGTGGTTTTCTGGAAGAACTCTTCGGACAACGCGATCTCGTATTCCTACGGGTGCCACACAGTCACCGGCAGCAGTTGGAGCGCCGAAACCAATGTCGCGCCAGCTGTAGCCAGTTCCCCGAATGCGGACGAAGCATCCACCGCCGCAATTCTCGCGTGGAAAAACGCAACCGACAATACTATCTGGTACTTAGACCCGACGACCCTTCCAGGGATGAGGGGATTCCACTAAACCTCCCGCTGTCGGTGAGGTTCTTTCCTAAACAAGGCGCCCCCGGTGGGGTCGACAGGCTGGAATCGCGACACGCCTGTGCCAAGCTGTCGCAACAACTTATATGCAAAAGGAGATCAACATGAAAGTTCTAGCGCTCAAGAACTGCTACTGGCTATTCGCAACGGTTTTTGCGTCTCTCGTGTTCATGGTTGGCCCACAGAAATCCTTTGCGTCCGACACTGAGGTCACCTGCAACGCGCCTCAGGTTCAACTTTCCGCTGGCAAAGACGGTACCAAACCCCGGGTAACAATTGTTTGCAGCGGCGGGTCTTCGGAGGGCGCAATCATCTACTTTGCGGCGGAGATTTCCGCCAATGCTACGGTCGCAGCCGCGATCCCCGGTATGGTTCAGGGATGGGTGCTAGTGAATGGTCCCTCCTCCGCAATAAAGATCTACTCCAACCTGAGCGATACCTCGGGTGTCGCTTGGGGCTGCGGTGCTGCCAATTGTCGAATCCTCGACCAACTCCTTGCATACTGAGGAGGCTCGCTAGCCTCGCGTCACCGGGCCCCCATTAAGCCGAGCTTTTCTCGGGTGGGGGCCCCTAGGCCCAACTCCAACACCCGAGAAGGGAAACAAACCATGAAATGCCGGAGTCTGGGGCTGGTATTGCTGCTGGCCGGCTTCGCCTATCAAAGAGAATGGCGATTGCACTCATTGCCCGGGACGATGCCTCCACTGCTCGGACCAGTTCCTAAATCCAGCCTCTGGGCAGTCTTCGATTTCCTCACTGCCAATGGTGACGTAAATCACGGGGTTATACAATTCCGCGGTGTATGATCAAAAGTTTTCCACGTCCCCCTCGATTCTCAGACGAATTTACTCACGAGCAACTTCATGATTAGCAATGAAGATTCATCTCTCCGTATATGGATGAGGCCGTGCGCCTTATGCAAGTCACCTCTGATGAAATCCCGATTATGGCATTCCGTCCGCTGCCAGTGCGGCTGGGAGTGGGAAGGCCACGGAGAAAATAGGGGAAAGATCGTCGAGCTTTACGCCTCAACACCAAGAAAAAAGTCGGCTTGAAAGTGCGTCAGTTTCAAGGATTTTCCGTGGAAAGAGCGCAGTCTGAAGAACTCACGGCGTTTGCAGTGTTTGCTTTATTCAGCGGCGATGCGCGAGCCTGGGCCGCTGTTCCCCACGATCATTACCATTGAAGTCCCACGGTGCAGATGATGCCATCGCGGCTGACGGTCACGCTCATTCCCGATCCCTGCTTCGCTATTCGCAGCGCAAGTGCCGGCAGGGCGAACAATAATGGCAGCTGAGAAAAGCCGATCGCTCAATTGCGTCCAAATGCAGCATGGAGCGCCTCGAGCAGAGCCGTGTCGCTGAATGGCTTGAACAGGCACTCCACCGCACCTTGTGCGAGCAACTGCTGGCGAACCGTCTTATCTGTGCTGGCGGTGATGAAGATGATCGGAATCTCTTGCCCGCGGAGCTTCAATTCCCTCTGAAGGCCGGGTCCACTCATCCCCGGCATGGCGATGTCGAGGATCAGGCATTTGGTTTGTCCGACGCAATCGGACGCGAGGAACTCTTCCGCCGACGAGAATGCGCTGACGGCAAAGCCAAACTCTTTCACTAAGTCGGGTAGAGACTCACGCACCGATTCGTCGTCATCGACGACTGTTACAAGCCGACGTGGGACTGTCATAGGTTCTTCGTGCGGTTGCGCGCCCGCAGCCACAGGCCCCGGCAACGCCAAGACCGGCGCATTCGCACTGGAGTTGGTCGGGAAAGTCGATGCGCCCGCCAGGGAGTGCCGTCCATTCCAATCCGGCAGCGCGTTGACAACGAGGCTGAACTCGCTCTCCGCAGAGATACTTTCTTGGCGGCACACATACCGCAGAATGCGCCACCCCGGGAAGCGTCGTCTATTGCACTTTAGTATTGGTTCGCCGCAAATCGGATGCGCCGAAGTGGGGATTCCTTAGTAAACCTAATTCCTCACTTCAATGTAATTTAGCGGCGGCGTAGATCGCGGCGGTTTGCGTGCGTGCGTCGACTGCTCGAAGCCGTAGGCGATCTGCAACAACTGCGGCTCGCTAAACGGCGGACCCAGGAACTCGATCCCGACCGGGACGCCGATGGGAGAGCTCTCTGTCGGCGCGGAAAATCCTGCCGGAACCGTAATGGCCGGGAATCCCGTGAGCGAGGCCAGGATGCCATTGCGCTCCGCCTGGTTCAACTCGCCGATCATCACCGGCAGGCGCTTCTGGTGTGGATAGAGCAGCGCGACCACATTGTTTTTCGCCATCAGGTTCGCCAACTGAACTCTCAGGTCATCGATCTTGATGCGACGGTCCTTGTAGTCCGGCTCGTTTAGGCCATTCTCGTAGCTTTCCGCCGAAGCCAGGAACTTCTCCAGCGAAGCCTTGTGATATTTGCCCGACGCGATGAGTTCGGCAAGCGAGTGCACGGGAGGGTTAGGCTGGGCCTTCAGGTAGTTGTTGAACTGGAACTTGTATTCGTACTTTTGCACATCGAGGTCCGAGTTCAGCTTGCCGGTATCCAATGCCGTGTCGTCGACGTCTACCAGAATTGCGCCCTGCTGCTTGAGCACTTCGATGGCATTGGCCATCACGCGGTTGACCTCCTGGTGCTCGGGGCCGCTTCCGAACAGGGTACGCAGCACTCCAATACGCTCACCCTTCAGGCCATTGCGGTCGAGCGAGGCGGTATAGGTCGCGGGAATTCTGCCGATGCCGAGCGCCGTCACCGGATCATCGGGATCGTAGCCGGCCATCACATCGAGCATGACTGCGGCGTCGGCAACGGTGCGCGCCAGAGGCCCGGCGGCATCCTGCGTAAACGAGACGGGGATGACACCGGCCCGGCTGATCAGCCCCCGCGTGGGACGAATGCCGACCAGGCTATTGGCCGAGGCCGGCGAGCGAATCGAGTTCACCGTGTCCGAGCCCGTGCCCACGGTCGCGAAATTGGCTGCCAGGGCTGCCCCGGTGCCGCCGGAAGAACCGCCCGGGGTTCGCGAGAGCTCATAAGGATTTTTCGTCTGGCCACCGAGCGAACTCGAGGTTAGCCCGGCCAGCGCTAGCTCATGCAGGTTCGTTTTCCCCAGAATCAGGGCTCCGTTTTGACGGAGCCGCGCCACCGTGAACGCATCCTTTGTAGGCTGCATGCCCTTCAGCGCCAGCGATGCGCCGGTGGTCGGCATATCGGTGGTGTCGAAGTTGTCCTTCAGCACGACTGGAATGCACTGTAGCGGCTTGAGCTGAGTGCCGAGCTTAGTGCCGTGCTGGGTGCCGGGTTTGAGCTGCTTGTCTTTGAGTTGCCGGTCCATGGCATCGGCCTGCTCCAGCACTTTGGGGTTCACGTACAGCATGGCATTGAGGGCGGGCCCCTGCTGGTCGTATGCCTTGATGCGGTCCAGGTACTGCTGCACCAGGCTGTGGCAAGTCAGCGTGCCGTTCTGCAAGCCGCGATGAATTTCGTCGATGGAAGTTTCTATGAGCTGAAATTGCTGCGCCGCGGCGCTAGTGACCATAAGCATCACCCCCACCGCCAGAACGAAACACTTCGCTTCACGACGCACGCCTGCCTCCGCTGAGTTCATTGAACATCTAAGTAAGTCCGGTAACCGATCGTGCAGGGCACAGATTCCTCAAGCCGCATCCGTCACGTCAGGAATATCAATGTCGCGATTACTGTCGGCGCTCGACGCACCCTCGGATGCGCGGGGAATAGAGAATGAAAACGTTGCCCCCGGACCTTTATTCAGCGTTGCCCACAGACGACCATGATGGCTCTCAATAATGGAGCGACTGACGGAGAGTCCAATCCCCATGCCGTCATTCTTGGTGGTGTAAAACGATTCGAAGAGTTTGTCCGCAGCCTGAGGGTCGAACCCGACTCCCGCATCTTGCACCGTCAGACGCACACGATCATCTTCGTCTCGTTCAGTTTTGACGAGCAATTGCCTGGGACGCTCGTCGACCGCCCTCATCGCGTCTGAGGCATTCCGAATCAGGTTCAAGATGACCTGCTGCAACTGGACACGATCGCCCGTGACAAGAGGGAGATCGTCGGCAAGTTCCGCTCGCAGGATTACCCGGTTTCTCTGAAGTTCGGTCAATGACAGCGCAAGCACTTCTCGCGCGGCCTCGTTTAGATCTACCGATTCGCTCGTTGGAGCCTTCTTGCCATAGAGCGCGCGCAATCGAGTGACCACCTCAGACGCACGATTGCCATCGCGAATTGTGCGCCGCGCGGTCTCGCGAGCGCCGACCACGTTGGGAGGATCGGCAGCCAGCATCCGCAGACAGGTGCCGGCGTTGGTGACAATGCCCGACAGCGGCTGGTTGACTTCGTGCGCGATCGACGCCGTCAACACTCCAAGACTGGTGATCCTCGCTACGTGTGCGAGTTCCGAACGAGCCTTGCTGAGCGCCTCTTCCGCCAGTTTACGTTCTGTAATGTCCTCGGAAAGCGCCATGAGGAATCGCTGCATTCGCTCGCTGCCCGGGACCACCGACACATTGTTGCGTACCCACACCAGGCTGCCATCCTTGCGCCGATATTGCTTCTCGATCTGAAACTGCTGGCGCTTTCCCGCCAACAACTCCGCGATGAGTGTCCGGTTGGGTTCGAAGTCTTCTTCATGGGTGATGTCGAGAAAAGTAAGCTTCCGCAACTCCGCCTCGGTATAACCCAGCATCTTCTGGTACACGGGATTCGTGGCAAGAAATCGACCGTTTGGGTCAGTCAGCGCAACGCCGATGGCTGAGTTCTCGAAAACAGAGCGCCACCGCTCCTCGCTCCGCGCGACCTGCGCGTGGGCGCCGCGTAAAGCGCTTTCGTTTCGCTTGTGCTCAGTTATGTCACGCAGGTAGCCGGTGAAGGACGGCGGCCCGTCCAACGGGATGCGTGTGATTGCGATCTCCACCAGGATTTCGCTCCCATCCGCTCGCACCGCCGTCATCTCGAGACGCCTCCCAAGCACTCGCGCCTCGCCGGTCGCCAAGTAGCGGGCAAACCCCTGCCGGTGCTTCTCACGGAGTGACGGCGGAATGATGACGTCGGCCAGATGTTTTCTCAAGACTTCGTCCCGACGGTAGCCGAAGGTGTGCTCCGCCGCCGGATTGAACTCAGTGATGCGGCCCTCGTGATCGATGGTCACAATGCAGTCGAGTGCCGAGTCCAGGATAGCGGCCTTGCGGACTTCACTGCGCTTCAACTCCCGCTCCTCTTGCCGGAGCTTCTCTTCCACCAGACTGCGTTCAGCTAGTTCCCTTCTGAGCTCTTGGTTGGCTGCGTCAAGTTCGGCAGTTCGTTGAGCGACCTGCCGATCGAGTTCGCTGGCGACACGCTTCTGCTGGCTCCGGAGTCGAGCCTCCTGCAGCCCGATGACCGCCTGATTCGCGGCCACATTCAAGAGAAGTGTCTCCGTTTGTCGTGGAAAGTCTTCTCGCTCGGCCGCCACTACAATTACGCCGAGTTCGCCCTGCAGCCCCAGCGGCAGAGGCACGATGGAAACGTCGCCTTCCCCAAGAAGGTTCCGAAGCAGCGGGGGCCATTTCCGCGACCCCTCTTCCAAACAGTGGCTGAGCGCCTCGCAGATTTCGTGCTCCGCGGGCATCGGCCCTCGCAATCTGGCACCCCGAACAATAGCGCCCGCCTCGCCGACCGGATCCTTCAGCCGCACACAGGCGAGGTCCAGCTCAAGCATGCGCAGAAGCGCGTCGAGCAAGATATGGAGAACTTGAGATGGATCTCCGCCACTCCAGATGGCGGGAAGAGCAAGCAGGCTGACGAGATCGCTAATGCAGCCTTGAAGGCGCTTGATCTCTCCGATGGCATGTTCGGGCTGACCCTCCATATCAGGCAGCCTCGGAGGACGACGTAGTCCGCTTGGCTCGACGTTCGCGAATTTCAGGCAGGAACTCCTCCGGCGGCACAAAGAACGGATTCTGCTGAAGAATGCCTCCGATGATGATCATGGGATGAGTCCGCATGATATCGATCACCGTATCTCCTCCGAATTTCGAAAGATGGTAGGTGCAGATGACGGCATCCTCATGCCGGCGCCACACATCATTCACGCGCGATTCGAACTCAATGACGTCGTCGACGTAGGATCGTTCGCCAACAACCCAGTCCATCCGGCAGCAGATGCGACTGAGTGGAAAGCCTCCCTTGGCGTTGCCGCTGGCCATCTGCTCGAAAGCTTGCAGCATCCGATCCTGGTCGAAACGGCCATCCCGAATGTAAGCATCGGTGTTGATCTTAAGGTCGAATTGCCCAGTTTGTCGCGCAGACGCCGTGTCGATTCCGGCAGCGGTCAACCGTTGCAGATGGTCGTGACGTTGATTCGGATTCACGACGTGAACCGCCTTGTGGCCGCGCTCGAACCCCTCCTTAATAAACGGAAGCAACACGCGATATTCTTCGTTATCACTGTTGAAAAAGGCGCAGACATGACGTACTTCGCCAAGCTGGGAGCCGGCAAGAGAAATGGGTGCCGCTGTCTTCTTCATGGTGTTCTCCTCCCGCAGGAATCAACCGCAACTATGGTCTCGATGACGACGCGAGGGACCGAGCCTTGGTTCCGCAGCGCCCCGGTAAAGATGCACGCGCTGGGGAACTAATTACGACCGCCGAATCATCGCCGCAATGCTGGCACAACCGCCGTGGGTGCAACGCGGAGCCTAGCGGCCATTTTCACCAACTCCGCGAGAGAATCGGCCTTCATCTTCTGCATCACCTTGCCGCGGTGGGCCTTCACCGTGATCTCGCTGATGCCGAGCTCTCCACCAACCTGTTTATTCAATAGGCCGGAGACCACCAACGCCATCACCTGCCGTTCGCGCTGCGACAGCAAGTCGTAGCACTCCCTCAGCACCCGCATCTCCGCCTCCAGACTAAGAGCAAGTCCGCTGCGTTCGAGGGCTGCCCGGATGGCGCTCACCAGCACGTCGTCACTGAATGGCTTTGTCAAGAACTCGACAGCCCCCGCCTTCATGGCTTGGACGGTCATGGGCACATCGCCGTGACCCGTGATGAAGATGATCGGCATGTCTGTCCGTTCGCCGGCGACAAGCTTTTGGAGGTCTAGCCCGTTGAGACCAGGAAGAGAAACATCAAGCACGAGGCAGTTCGGAACAAGAGCGTGTGGGTAGTCGAGGAATTCTTGCGCGGAAGCGAACGTCCGCGGCTGCCAGCCTTCACAGTGGATCAACAGTTCCAGCGATTCGCGAACCGAGACGTCGTCGTCGACAACGAAGACGATTGGTTTGATCTTCAGCATGCGCGGTCACCCCGTTCATGACCAAATGAATGCGCCTAAACTCATACTTCATATGCACAATCGACTGATGAGGCCCCACAGTTGAGGGAATTCTACCAGAGAACCTTGTCGAACCGATACCAAAGTATGGTCGATACCATCGTCCAATTGCTTTGCTTCTACGCCTCTGGTTTTATGCGATGGGCGGCCTTGAATCAGTTGCAAACGACGGTCATTCGGCGCTCGAAATCAAAACCTGGAAATCAAAACGAAGAGAAATAGGATTTAATCATGGAACATAGGGGACTACTCTGGCGTCGACGCAGGGGTCGCCGGTTTGCCAACAGTTATGCGCGACGCTGGAACACTGGTGATGTTTGCCGGCACGCCTTATGCCCACCTTCATGTCTGTGGTTCACCATGGGACGGGAATGAGCATCACCCCGGCGATAGAGGCGTTTGGACAGGGACCTACGCTCGGCCGTGACGACGCCAAGACTGTCGACTATCGGGCGAAATGCCGGCTAAGCCGCATAGCGACATCGACCAACCGCTGTGCAACTATCTCCGGGCAGTGGCGCTCAAGAATTTGGAAAGAGGAACATTATGAAACGGATCGCTTACTTGTTGTTTGCAGTGGCAGCGGCGGCCGGCGTGGTCGTATTCACGGCCCCCGCATCTGGACGCGCCGACGGCGAGGCTGCCCCGATCTTCGGAGTCACAATCCCGCCCGGATACCGCGACTGGAAGTTGATCTCTGTGGCCCACGAAGAAGGCGAACTCAACGATATTCGCGCCATTCTGGGCAACGACACAGCGATCAGAGCCTATCGGGAAGACAAGCTTCCGTTCCCGGACGGCACGATCATTGCCCGAATCGCCTGGAGTTACGTTCCCTCGGAGGAAAACAACAAAGTCTTTGGCCATGCCCAGTCATTCGTTCCCGGGCCCGCCCCGGATTGGTACCTTCAGCTTATGGTCAAGGACTCAAAGAAGTTCGCCGCGACGGGCGGCTGGGGGTTCGCTCAATTCAATAAGGAAGGCAAACCTACGGCGGACGAGGCGAAGCTCAAAACCTGCTTCCCTTGCCACGAGCCGGGCAAAGATCGGGACTTTGTTTTCACCCGTTACGCGCCCTGACACAAAGAACCGAAACTCAGGGCGTAGGCGTCTGCTTGTTAATTCCCAAACCATCCTTAGTCGTGCTGAAAGGCGGAAGCTTCATGACAACGGCAATCCGGCCTCCTTTGCCTCCATTCACCCGCGAAAGTGCGATTCAAAAAGTGCGGCTTGCCGAAGATGGATGGAACACTCGCGATCCCGAAAAAGTAGCTCTAGCGTACGCGACCGATTCGCGATGGAGAAATCGCTCGGAGTTCGTTAATGGACGGAACGAAATCATTGCTTTCCTATCCCGCAAGTGGGCTAAGGAACTGGATTACCGGCTCATCAAGGAACTGTGGGCGTTTGCCGGGAATCGCATCGCGGTGCGCTTTGCTTACGAATGGCACGACGACTCCGGTCACTGGTATCGGTCCTACGGCAATGAGAACTGGGAGTTCAACGACGACGGACTTATGGCGTCACGGTTCGCGTCCATCAATGACCTTCCTATCGCTGAATCAGATCGCAAATATCACTGGCCTCTCGGTCGCCGCCCCGAAGACCACCCCGGCTTGAGCGACTTGGGTTTATAGTCTCTCAGCGTCCTGCGTAGTCAAATCCCTGACCAATACCTCCTAATACGAAGGTCTTGCCAATACCATCGTCCAATTGTTTCGCCTCTTCAAATCTGGTGTGATGCGCTCATCGCATCCAATGCACTCGGAAAAACACGACACATCGCCGACCGGAGGAGAAATCCTATGAACACGGAAGAAGAATTTAGCAATTCGACTTATGAAGACGAGATGCACCTGGCGGAACGTGAGTTGGCAGCATTCATCGGCGCAGTGACGGAGTTATTCGGCCCAACGCAGGCCCGCCTTGCGGCCCACGATTGGCTGGATGAATCTGACTTACCGGATAGCCCGCCTCGATCGACAAGTCGAGATTGGCGCGCGGTCACTGTCGCGGCCTCGGCACGACTGGCTAATCGGATCTCTGCCGTAAGAGAGCCTCGACCCAGCCTCAGAACTTCGCCAGAAACGCTGATCGCCGCGTCGACCGATACCAAGGTATCGCCAATACCATCGTCCAATTGTTTCGCACCCATGCTTCTGTTGTGATGCGCTCATCGCGGACGAGGCAATCGGCCTCAAGGCGAAATAGTCAGGACTGCTGATTTCACTTTACCGAAGCATATTGAATGGAGGAGGCATCATGAGACGCTTGACCGTCTTCATGGCTGCAGTTGCAACAACGGCTTGCCTTATCACCCTTATTGGCCCTGCCCCAGGCCACGCGGATGGGCAACCCGCCGCGCCCTACGTTACCGAAATCCCTGCCGGGTACCGCGACTGGAGGTGGATTTCCTCTGCGCATGAAGCAGGCAACCTGAACAGTTTAGGTGCGGTCTTAGGCAACGATGTCGCGGTCAATGCGTACCGTGAAGGAAAACTTCCGTACCCGGACGGCACGATCATTGCTGCCTTGCATTACCATAACGTCCCTTCGGAGGAAAACAACAAAGTCTTCGGCCAGGCCCAGTCTTTCGTCCCCGGCGCGCCCACCAACGTTCAGTTTATGGTCAAGGACTCGGCAAAGTACGCCGCAACCGGAGGCTGGGGGTTCGGTCACTTCCAGGACGGCAAACCTGCTGACGCCGCTTTCATGAAACCCTGCTTCCCCTGCCACCAGAAGGCCCAAGGAAGCGACCTTGTCTTTACTCGTTATGCACCTTGATGCTGAAAACTAGAGCAGAAAGGGATGAGACGTTGGCCCAAACCACAGAAAGGAAAGTTTCCATGAAGTGTGCCACTTCTTATCGCACGATGCAGGTAGACGGACTCTCAATCTTCTACCGGGAGGCTGGCCCAAAAGACGCCCCGACGATTCTCTTGCTACACGGACTTCCCTCTTCGTCGCGGATGTTCGAGCCGCTGTTCGCCCGGCTTTGCGATCATTATCATCTGGTCGCCCCAGACTACCCCGGCTTCGGACACAGCGACTGGCCGGATCCAAAGACATTCGCCTATACGTTCGATCACTACGCTGACATCATGAACCGCTTCACCGAAGCGCTCGGGCTCCCGCGCTACACGCTGTACATGCAGGATTACGGCGGCCCGGTGGGTTTCCGCATGGCACTTGTGCACCCGGAGCGCATCGAGGCTGTGATCGTTCAGGATGCGGTCGCGCACAACGAAGGCCTGGGGGCGAATTGGAAAACGCGGCGCGCTTTTTGGGCCGATCGCGCCGCCAACGAAAGCGCGCTGCGCACAAATCTGCTCTCCCTGGCCGCGGCGCGTACACGCCATGTGGGGAACGATCCGAACGTGGAACGCTACGACCTCGATCTCTGGACAGATGAATTCTATTTTCTTAGCCAGTCCGGCCAGGCCGAAATTCAAAGCGACCTGTTCTACGACTATCGAACCAACGTTGATGCTTACCCCAAGTGGCAAGCCTGGATGCGCGAGAAGCAACCACGCCTGCTGGTGATCTGGGGCAAGTATGAACTCTCGTTCGACTCCGGCGAACCGGAGCGCTATCGCAAAGATGTGCCGAACGCTGAAGTCCATGTTGTCGACGGCGGTCATTTCGCGTTGGACACGGCGGCCGATGAGATTGCCGCGTTGGTCCAAGGCTTCGCCGGTTCTTCGCGTCGTGATCTCGCATCCCGGCGCGCAGGCTAAGCGGCCCGCAGGCAGCTTTGTTCAACCTTGCCCAACGAGAAGTCCCTTGAAAGCCTGAGGAGAGAAAACTTCAGATTGCCTGACTTAGTTCAGGGCGGCTTTGTTTGCGGGAACCGCAGCTGGACGCTAGTCGTGGAGCACGATGTTGAGAAGTGAACTGTGAACCTGCAAATCGCCGCCGCCGTGATAGTCAATAAACCCCAATTTCCTAAACCTGTTCATGAAAAAACTTACCCGCGAGCGAGTTGTGCCTATCATCTCGGCGAGGGTCTCCTGACTGATATTGGCAATTAGAGTCTGGGGCACGCCTTCCTTGCCGAAGTGAGCCAGCAGCAGCAGAATCCGGGCCAGCCTCTTTTCGCTGGAATTGAAAAGCTGGTCAACCAAATCCTCTTCGTACCGGATGTTCCGTGTCAGCAAATAAGCCACGAACATATCGGAAAATGCGTGCTCCCGGTGAAGCACTTCCATCATCGGCTTCTTCTCGATCCGCATCACGGAGCAATCGGTCATTGCGGTTGCAGAGCACAACCGCAGAGGCTGCCCTGTAAGGCAACCTTCTCCGAAGAAGTCACCTGCGCTCAGAATGCCTATCGTGGCTTCCTTCCCGGTCCCCGACACTACGGTGAGTATTACCTTTCCTTTCTGAATATAGAAAACAGCATCGGACGAGTCACCCTGGACAAATATCGTCTGCTTCTTGACGAGAGCTGCGATCTTCCTACCGCCGTCAACGGTAGAGAGAAATGTCTTGGGATCGAATTCGCCGAGTTTCTTGGCTGCTGACACGAGTGCCATAATTTGACCCCCTACTCAGGAGTTCCGACTGCGAAGAAGATGACTTTCTATGATGACGGATGAAAAAATGCGTAAGAAGGCCAGAACAACGTCAACTTGCGGAAGCGCTGCTCCGCATGGGATGAAATAATCATTCCACCCTTGGAATCGGAAGTCAAACGTTCCCGCTTTTTGTTGCTCCGTCGGCGGGTAAGGCTCCCGAAAAGCTCCTCGAATCTTGGCGTGTCCGGTGGATTTCGAGCTTAATGCACAACCAACAGCAAGGCCGATTCCAAAGAATTTAAACCGCGCCAACAGTACTGAGCTAAGTCAATAAATACAGGCAGGCTTGCTGCGAGCCCCGAGACCCCTCTGCCGCGGAACTCCTTCTGCTGCCATCCACAGATGAATCCCTAGTTGACCGTTTGTTGAGCCGAGCCTGTAGCGGCGCTATAGTCCGTGCTTCCAGAATAGGTTGCGGTCACGGTGTCCGTTCCAACTGGCAACGTTTTCGTTGAAAAACTTGCAGTTCCCGCCGCCGACACATTCGCTTTCCCGAGCTGCGCTCCGTTGTAGCCGAATATTACGGGTTGGCCTTTTGGCAGACTGGCGTTACTGGTCAATGTCGCCGTGAACTTTACCAACTTTCCGGACTGCGACGGATTGGGACCGGAGCTGAGCGTCAGCCTAATCGTCGCCGGGTTCACTGCCTCGGTGAACGTGCCTTGGCTGCCGCTGTTCGAGGAATCTCCGTTATAGGTCGCGGTTAGCGAGTTGGAGCCTAGAGATAGCCCAGTGATAGACAGTACCGCCGTTCCGCCACTTAGCGTTGCGGTCCCCAGCATCTTGCTTCCGTCGTTGAAAGTCACAGTGCCCGTCGGCGTTCCCGAGACCGTGGAACTCACTTGAGCGCTGAGGGTCACAGCCTGCCCATAGTTCGCTGGATTCGTCGCCGAACTCAAAATGGTGCTCGTGACTGCCTTGGTCAATCCAAAGATGTTCAATTGCTTGTAGCTGGCAACAAACACCTCGCCGTTCGCGACCACGGGTACGAGATTGGAGTTCCCTGTCGGATACTTCCAGGTTCCGGCCGATTCATTGTAGATCGGCCGGAGGGTCGAGCCGGAATCGGGGTTAAATGCGAAGAGATGGACATTCCCGGTGGCGGACGAACGCGAGCGGGACAAGGCCCAAATAATGGCGTTGCTGGTCCCGTTGGAGGAGATGCTCGTGAAGAACCCACCGCCGTTGGCACCATTTGGCACGGTCGTCGACTGCGACACCTGATTGAGCGAGGGTGAGGGCGAAGTCAGCACCTGATAAACCTGAACGTTCGAACCACCGCTAGTCACAACGCGTGGAAGCGAGTCGCTGGGATCGACGTAGTAAGAGGGTCCGCACCAACATCCCCCAATGTAGTACGTGCCAAGAACATTATTTCCGCTGCTGGAATACCCTCCCAGGCTGTCCTCATTCATAAAGTAAAGGTTGCCGTCTTTACCAGCTGCGACTGCCAGGTGAGGGTACGCGCCAGGCTGATCGGGAAGTACCATGATCCCGCCCGACCCAAAATCACCGTCATTCTGATCCAGTGATGGCCAGTCGGCAGGAGTAAATAAATCGAGCACCGTTGAAAGATCGGACGAGATCTTCAGCGCGCTCTCCTGGATATTTGTGGTCCCGTCATAAGTGGTTCCGGAGTAATCGGAGTTTCCCGTCACGACTAGTACGTTTCCCGAATCGTCTGTCGCCGGTGCGTAGCCCGACATCCAGATAGACGACAAGAAGAAGGAGTTGGGAGAAGTGGCTTGAAAGTCGAAAAGATCGTTTGCCGCGAGCGGAGTTAGTGTGCCCGCCTCCCAGCCCAGAAGCCATCCCCGCGACACGTTGGCCGCCTCGTCGCAGAAGCTGCCAAATCCTGCGTAGATATTGCCATTTGCCAGCAGCAGGCCCGGACGTTGGCGCTCATAAGTGGCATTGAATTGGAACGTACTGCCGTCGGTCAGCGTGTGGGAAGATGAGACCTGCTGCGGTGAAACCTTGTCAGTCAAGCTGCCGAGATGGAGCGCATGAAGCATGTATTCCGGAGTTCCGCTCTCTCGCGTATAAACCATTACATAAAGCGTGTTCGTTGAAGCATCGATCACCGGCGTGGAAGTAATCCCAACGTTGGGGCCATTGTTATTGCAGCCCAGGGGCCTGGGAACCGGAGTGCCGAAATTTGCGCTAAGGAGGATTGTTCCGCTCTGCGCATCAATCGCGAATACCGTGTTGTTCTCGGTTGCGACGTACACTACGTTGTGTGTGCCCGGATAGGATCCCGCCGTGATGTTCACTCCCGGCATATAGAGCGGCTGCGCATCGACCTGATCGTCCAATGGGACGGACTCCACCACCGCGAAAGACGAGCTGTTCACATTAGACGGAGTAAGTGTAGTCTCGTTCTGATTCCAGCCTGTGCGGTTGTTGTCGTAGTGATACGTGGTGATCGACTGAGACCATCCGGCGCTGACCGCGAGCGCCGCAACAAACAATACCGACCCGAATAGGGCTCTGCCGAGGGATTTGCACAATACCATACTTCCTCCATGTTTTACGGACTAAGCGGGCCGGAAAGGTGCAGCCTCCATTCCGGGTTGGGACATTTGGTCAAGCTCTCGCGCGCGTATTCGCCTGTTGCATCGGCCTTTGGGCGCGCCAACTCGCAGAGTTTGGCCAACAATGTTACACATTAAAACACAAAAATGGTTATCAAGTTTACGAAACCATTAAATTTTGGGAAGATGCGAAGTCAGGTTCCGACAATTCCGAGGCCCTGGCCGACGATACTGTCTCGTTCTGAGAGTCGGGGCAACTGCGGCCAAAAAGGGGCTGCCGGCGAAAATTCGGCAACGAAACGAACTGCCGACATAGTCGACGTCAAAGGCAGGCTGGCAATGCCAGTGCCTCAGAGATTGAATATCCTGTCACTCGCTATAATGAGCGAGGCTTATTTCGGGGAAATGTTGCCAAGTTAAGGCCGAATCGAAGGCCGATTAAGGTCATCAAAAAGACATGAAGAAAGTGCACCAGCATCCTCTGGAAAAAATCCTACGGAATCGAATCGCCATCATCGATGGAGCGATGGGCACGACCATTCGCACGTACGGCATGACAGAAGCCGACATCCGCGGAGAGCGATTCAAGAACGCGACGAAGAGCCTTCTGAACAATGGGGACCTGTTCTCGCTGTCGAAACCAGAAATGATTGAAGACATTCATCGGCGGTTTCTCGAGGCCGGGGCGGACATCATCGAGACAAACACCTTCGGGGCAACTAGCATCACCCAGAGCGAGTTCTTCGTTGACGATCCGCGGGAGCGGGGCGGGCGTAAGGATCCCGCCTTCTATCAGAAGGTGATCGACGATTCCTTCCTGGGCGAACTCGCTTGGGATATCAATGAGCAATCGGCGCGGCAATGCCGTGAATGGGCCGATCGTTTCGGAACCGCAACCTCGCGTCAGCGGTTCGTGGCGGGAGCGATTGGGCCGCTGACGGTCTCTCTGTCGAACTCGCCCGATGCCGACGATCCAGGCTTTCGGGTGGTCACTTTCGATCAGGTCAAAGCCGCGTACACGCAGCAGGTGCGAGCTCTCGTCGCCGGCGGCGTCGACTTGCTTCTGGTCGAGACAATCTTCGACTCGTTGAACGCCAAGGCCGCACTCGTCGCCATCCGTGAGGTGTTCGATAAGGACGGCAAGGAATTGCCAGTCATGATCTCGGCGGCGGTGGGGCGCGGCGGCGAGACGATGATCTCGGCGCAGACGACTGAGGCGTTCTGGAACGCGGTGCGGCACGTGAAACCAATGTCGGTGGGGCTCAACTGCTCTCTCGGCCCCGATCTGATGTATCCGTTTCTGGAGGAGCTCTCGGAAAAAGCGGATGTCGCGATCTCGTGTTACCCCAACGCCGGTCTCCCGAACCCGCTGTCGGAGACGGGCTTCGATCTGGGGCCGCAGGACATGGCGCGTTATCTGGGCGACTTTGCGCGAGGAGGGCTGATCAACATCGCCGGCGGCTGCTGTGGAAATACTCCAGAGCATATCGCAGCGATCGCGAAAGCGCTCGAAGGCCGGCCTCCGCGAAGGTGGGGGACGCAATCCACCGGGGAATCGATCACTCGCCATACCCAAATTGAGAGCCGTGCGTGAGCGAGTCAAACAAGACAAGCCCGGCCAAACTCGCGACGCCGAAACCACTCCGTCTCTCGGGATCGCAACCATTCACCCAGCAGGCCGGCGTCTTCATCATGATTGGAGAGCGGACCAACGTGGCCGGTTCGCCCAAGTTCGCGAAGCTCATCAAAAACGGCAAATATGAAGACGCTGTAAGCATCGCCCGACAGCAAGTCGAGAATGGAGCGAATGTCCTCGATATCTGCATGGACGAAGGCATGATCGACGGTGTCACGGCGATGACACGCTTTCTGCAACTGCTCGGCAGTGAGCCGGAAGTCGCCAAGGTGCCGTTCATGGTGGACTCCTCGAAATGGGAGGTCATTGAGGCCGGCCTGAAGTGCATGCAGGGCAAGGGCATCGTCAATTCGATTTCGTTGAAAGAAGGCGAAGAGAAGTTTCGCCAGAACGCTGCGAAGGTTCTGAAGTACGGGGCGGCAGTGGTTGTAATGGCCTTTGACGAACGGGGCCAGGCGGCCACTTACGAGGATAAAATTCGTATCTGCGAGCGCGCTTACCGCATTCTCGCCGATGAAGTCGGGTTTCCACCCGAAGACATCATCTTCGATCCCAATATCCTCACCGTTGCCACTGGCATGGAGGAGCACAACAACTACGCGGTCGATTACATTAACGCCACGCGCTGGATCAAAGCTAATCTGCCCCACGCCAAGGTGAGTGGCGGCGTTTCGAACATCTCATTCAGTTTCCGCGGCAATAACAAGGTCCGCGAAGCAATTCACTCTGCGTTTCTTTATCACGCGATCGCGGCGGGCATGGATATGGGCATCGTGAATGCCGGCATGCTTGAGGTGTATGAAGAGATTGAGCCGGAACTCAAAGTTCTGGTTGAGGATGTGTTGTTGAATCGCCGTCCTGACTCGACCGAGCGGCTGGTAGAGTATGGCGAAACGCTAAAAAACGTTGGCGCGGCCGTCAGCGAAAAGAAAGCCGAAGAATGGCGCTACGGCACCGTCGAGGAGCGTCTTTCTCACGCGCTGGTCAAGGGGATCGACACATACATCGAGATCGACACTGAGGAAGCCCGCCTCCAGCTGGGCCGTCCTCTCCTGGTCATCGAAGGCCCGCTCATGGCTGGCATGAGCGTGGTCGGCGATTTGTTCGGGGCCGGCAAGATGTTCTTGCCCCAGGTGGTCAAGTCCGCGCGCGTGATGAAGAAGGCCGTGGCGCACCTGACCCCGTTCATGGAGGCCGAGAAAGAAGCCAGGGCTGCGGCGGGAGAAGTTGTCAAAGCACAGGGGAAAATTGTACTCGCCACAGTCAAGGGCGATGTTCATGACATTGGCAAGAACATCGTCGGGGTCGTCCTCGCCTGCAATAACTACGAGGTGATCGACATGGGCGTGATGGTCCCCTGCGAAAAGATCCTGGAACGCGCCAAGGCGGAAAAGGCCGACATGATCGGACTCAGTGGGCTGATCACTCCATCTCTCGACGAGATGGTCCATGTAGCCCGAGAGATGGAACGCCAGGGTTTCAAGTTGCCACTGCTGATCGGAGGGGCCACCACGAGCCGGGCGCACACGGCCGTGAAAATTGCGCCGCATTACAGCGAACCGGTAGTCCACATCCTCGACGCCAGCCGGGCGGTGCCCGTCACGACCAGCCTTTTGAGCGACGAGGGTAAGTCTGGGTTCGTGGCACGGCATCGCGCCGATTACGAGTCGCTTCGCAAGACCCACGCCGCGCCGAAGTTGAGTGTCGTCTCGCTTGAGGCTGCTCGAAAAAGGCGCACTCCGATCGAATGGCGTCCGGAAGACTTGCCCACGCCTTCATTCACCGGCGTGCGGGTGCTGAACGACTTTCCTCTGGCGACGCTGCGCGAGTTCATTGACTGGAGCCCGTTCTTCCATACCTGGGGGCTGAAAGGAATTTATCCCAGGATTCTGGAACACGCGGAGCATGGTGCACAGGCGCGACAGGTCTTCAGCGAAGGCAACGCTCTCCTTGATCTCATTATTGAGAAGAAACTGATCGCAGCACGAGGCGTATACGGCCTCTTCCCCGCGAGCGCCGTAGGGGACGATGTGGAGTTGTATACGGACGACAAACGCGGGACGGTCCTCGAACGTTTTCATTTTCTCCGCCAGCAATCGAATAAGGAAGGCAGCGAGCCGTGCCGTTCCCTCTCCGACTTCATCGCGCCGCGAGAAACGGGTTTGCGCGATCACATCGGCGCATTCGCGGTAACCAGCGGAATTGGCTTAAGGGAACTGTGCGACTCGTACAGGGCCAGGCACGACGACTACAACGCAATCATGGCGGAGGCTATCGCAGATCGCCTGGCCGAGGCTTTCGCCGAATGCCTGCACAAACGCGTGCGTGATGAATGGGGTTATGGTTGTGCGGAGGGCTTGAGCAACGCTGACCTTATTCAAGAGAAATATCGCGGCATCAGGCCTGCGGCTGGTTATCCAGCGTGCCCGGATCACACGGAAAAGGGTCCGCTTTGGCGTCTGCTCGATGTCCAGGCGAATACTGGGATGCTGATCACGGAGTCGTTTGCGATGTGGCCCGGATCAAGCGTGAGTGGGCTCTATTTCGCCCATCCGGAATCGCGATATTTCAGCCTCGGCAAGATTGATCGCGACCAGGTCGCCGACTACAGCAAACGCAAGGGAATGAGCGCGGCTGAAGTCGAGCGATGGCTCGGGCAGAACCTGAATTACGACCCTGCGGAATAACCGATTCTCCTGTGGCACAGCCCTGGCCGATGATTCAAAAAAGGGGATCTGACGTATCTTCTGGGGTGGGCACGCAGCGATAACAGTGGCGTCCCCGGCGGGATTCGAACCCGCGTTACCGCCGTGAAAGTCGTCCTAGAGTTCGTAACCGATTGAAACTAAACGGTACGGATAGCCCTCTAGGGCACTTATCGGACTGTGGAGACGGGTTATCGGACTGTTAACGGACTGTGATGCCCAGGTGCCAAGGAGCCTGAAAATCATGGACCCGACCCTTCTTTCTCTGCTGGATTCCATCCCGCAGAAACCACCTCGCTCCAAACTCGAAACTCACCGCGAACTGATTCGCCAGTTGCGACGCAAAGGTTGCACATATCGCGATGTCGTTCGCATCCTTCACGAGCGTGTCGGCCTCGACGTAGCGGTCAGCACGATCCACTCGTTCATCAAGGTTCGCGCAAAACACCGAAAGCAGGTGCAGTACGAACTGCCATCGCTCGAACCGCAATCGCCCGTGACCGCCGCCCGCATGAATCCCGAAGACGTTGCCTCCCGAATTGCGGCGCTCAAAGCAAAACCAGTCGAGCAGAAAGCAAAATCCAAGCACTTTCACTT
>JBAVYO010000169.1:0-9574 GCA_049698855.1 Terriglobales bacterium | reverse complement strand
TCGTGGCCGATGACGAGCGGGACGGGGATGGTGGATTTCGCCCAATCGTCCCATTGGTAGATATGAAGATCGGTTCCACAGATTCCGGTAAGAAGTACGCGAATTTTAACGTCGTTGATTCCGATCTCCGGCTCCGGGACTTCTTCAAGCCAAAGGCCGGGTTCCCGGCGACTTTTCACTAATGCTTTCATAGGGTCTTTCCTTATCCTTCTGCACGCGTGCCCCGCTCTTCCGGACACACGAGCTAACCTTCAACTGCCTAACGGACACTCCTTCGAGTTTCCTCTATCGTTGTAACACCAAGGCCGTATCGCAGTGAAGGGCACGAGCTACGAAGAGCGTTTCCATGCGTCGATCATCGGCTTATGTGCTGGCTTCCGCAGGGGCGAAATCGAAGTGTCCATTCCGGATATCGCCGCAAGGTAGCTGCCAACTGACCACTTGACTTGGTAAACTCTAGCTAGCCGCGGAGAGATCTGGTGAGCGGTTGAAGCAGCCGGTCCTGAAAACTACCGCCCACTTCATGGGCACGTTTGTAATGAATTGAAAACAACGAAATGTTTTTTTCGTCTCACTTCTACTGCATACTGACTGTAGTAAAAGTGTAGTAGCTGCGGAGAGATGGCCGAGTGGTTGAAGGCGCCAGTCTTGAAAACTGGAATACGGGAAACCGTATCGGGGGTTCGAATCCCTCTCTCTCCGCCACGTAGTTCTCAAGTGCAGAGAAATCTACCCGTTGTCCCCTGAAATAGCCCTGAAAAGCCCGCCAATTCGCTGCTTTCTTACCTCAAAGCGCACTTCAGAGAAAGCACTAGCAAATAAGAAATGGCTTCTCTGGTCGGATTTTCTCTGAAGGGGAGATTAGCAGTGCGGTTTCCGCGAGCGCCGCGCGGCGAATGCAATGCGATCAGAAATCGATCAATTCGCGAATGCGACTTGACTTCCTTGGAGGCGGTCCCGCAGCCAAGGGTTAGAATCTGCGCCATATGATCTTTGCCGATCAGCCGGGCCGTCACAGCTCATTGCAACCGCCCTGCCGCCAGCAAGATATCGGCAACTCTCCAGGGCGTCCAACATGGGAGTCATGGCCCGTATTCAGTTCAGCGACATCCCGGATGAAAAACCACCCCACAAGCCTTTACGGAAGCGGCAATCACGGTGCAGAGGCTCTATCTGGCGGAAGGAATACGGCGGTTTGAAGATGGACCAAGCGCGGCCCAAGTTGCCCTGGGCCGCGATTCAACCCTCCGGTCTGTTAGGAGGTCGGAATGACCTCCATCAGCGCGGGAGGGGAGTCTTCTGGCCTGATGAATCCACTGTTTCGTTGAACTTGCCCGCACTTGTGTTGTTATTGCTATCTCCCGAGTAGGTCGCCGTAATCGGGTCGGTTCCCCCTGGGAGAGTTGAGGTGGTACAGGTCGCGGTTCCCGGATTGCCCGGCGTTAAGCTGGTCGATTCGCAATCTTCGCCGGTATCCGTGCTCCACGCAACCGTCCCGGTCACAGACAACCCCTTTTCTCCGGTGACCGTCGCTGTGCACGTCACCGACGTTCCAAGGTCCGACGGATTCGGGCTGCATGTTACAGCCGTGGTGGTGGTCCCTTTGGTCGATTTCTCCGCCACTGTCTTCTGGGAAGCCTTCGCGGCCGGACAGCCGCCGCTCGCTGGCCAGGTTGCAGTCAAAACACACGTTCCGCTGGCGCCCGTCATGGTGACGACGTCCCCGCTGATGGTGCATGGGCCAGTCGCCGTGATGGTGGGAGTAGGAGTGGTGGGCGAGAATGCTACGGTAAACGTACTGCCGATGGCAGCCTCAGTTGGGGCACCGGTGAAGGTATATGGACCGCATTGTGGCGGACTGGTTGAGTCGGTAAAAGTCACCTCCGTGATACCTGTGCCGATGGTTGCGACCACGCTGTTGGCGGTCGTCTTACCCCCGTTAGCGGACGGTTGAACTGTAATGCTCGCGTAATCGCCCGTCGGAAGAGTTTCTTTCACGGTCACGTGCGTGCCCACCGGATAGGTTCCGCCCAACACGCAGTAGCCGCCATCGGCCGCAGGGCCTGCTTCGATGCTGTACGTGCTCTTTGTGCCGGCGCCTGTTGATGAAGCAGGGGACGTCGCTGTAAAGGTGAACGGAGTGCCGACGGCAATCCCAGAGCCCGCAATCTTGCAGATCTTCAACAAGCCCGTTTGACCGCTAGTGGAGCTGTTTGTGAATGTCGTGATCGTTTCGAGCGCGACACCACCGGAGACGACATTCACTTGGGCGGCCTCTGGATTCGCTGGATTTCCCGCTGGCCACGCGATCAGTTGATCAACATAGGAGCCGCTCGCGCTAAAGGAATAGGCGCTGACGTCCGAGACCGCGACGCCCGCCTGCGGAGTTTCAGTAACAGTGACCGTGCCAGACGGCACCTGAATTGGCCCGGAGCACTCGCCGACAGGAACTTGCAGCGTTGTGCTAAATGACGAGGATGCGGTCACCGAAAAGCTGAAGGTTCCTATCACCGGGGCAGCAGGATTCGATTGCTTACAAACCTCTATATAACCAGTGTTGATGTCAGCCTCACGCTGAGGGCTCACGAAGATCCCATCTTCAAACTGAGTAATCTGGTTTCCGGGAAAGGTAAACGGGGTTTGGGTAAAGGTGCCGGTGCCGCTGTTGTAGTGAACATCCCAGGCCGTGCTGCCCCCCAATTCGTCGGTAACGATGGCGTCACCCAGCAAACCAGTAAAGTTGCTGGCAGGAGCGAATTGGACATTGAGCGGGTAATTAGACACGTAATACCCCTCTAACGGGTCGGATACATTGAGAGTGAGCGGGACAAATGCAACATCTTCCGCGTCGGGAAATGACCCCACGGACAGGACGACCGTGATGGGGCTGCCGGACGGAGGGATCAGCCGAATCGTGCCGCTGCCCTCGGAACCTACCAGTAGATCACCGGCGTAAGGTCCCCAGGCGGTGGTGGCGATGTCCATGCCTTCCGTATCTTCGCCGACGCTTGCCAGCAGGCTGACAACACCAGCACTTGTGACCTCATAGATGTCCCCAGCACTGGTAGTCACCAGCATGTTGCCGCCGAAGCTTGATCCCGGATCAAAGAAGATTTGACGAATGTCTCCGACTGGAACATTGGCGAACAAGGTCGGCGCGCCGCCGCTGTTGGCGAAGTGGTAGATGTGACCGTTGGCTTGCGAGCCAGAATAGATGTCGCCGGTCGGGAATCCGCCCTGGCCCAGCGATGCGCCCACTACAACCTCCCCAACCGTGACGGAAGCGTCTGGGAGCGGTGACCCGAATGTGGTAGCAGTGCCCCCGGTAGTGCTTGTTTGATAAAGCTGGTTGCAGAAATACACAGACCCAACAAACTTGTTTCCGGCATAATTGAACGCGATGGCTGAGTTTTGGTAAGAGGGACAGCCGCCGCTTTCAGCTGCGTCAATATTTGCGCTGGAGACGAAAGTGTTGAAATTGAGCTGAGCACTCGCACTGGCCGAAAACACCAAAAGCAAAATCGCCGTCCACAGCCACTGCTGATGGGTCACGTTGGTTCTCCGTTGGCAAGACATTTGGATTCCTCCTTGAGATAGGCGTTTCCTGACGGTTCTTTCCCGCAGATCTTGATTAACTAACTCTGAATTCCCCACAGTTAAATGCGAAGGCACGGGGTCGTTCTAGCGGGAACTACCCTTTTGACCACGAGAAAGTGGGATGACGCTACTCGCAACACCAGTCCTTGTCAAGGTTATTTAGCGTTCGCCAAACGGCGAGGCAGAGCGTTAGCGATGGCGCACGAGGGAGACAAGAGTCGACCCAGGTAGGCAATCTTCCATCTGCACCGGAAAACTGGCTGCTTTGCCCATCCGCGCGGTTCTCAGAGATCGGTATCGACGAGGGATCGATTCGACAGTTGTCAGACTGCCCTCTAGGGCGGCCAGTCGTGCACTAACCCCGTCCGGCGGTCATCGGCACTAGACTGACCACTTTCAGCCACAGGCATCGCCTGGCGTTCGCCTCGTAATTGCGAATGGACGGCGAATCCAAATCGCACTGGGGAGAAGCTTTCGGGTTGAACTTTGATATGAAATTCTCTGCTTAGGCTCTTGCAATCTGCAACTTACGGACACGTCGAGGCTTAGCGGTTCAGACCTGTACCGAGGGTTCGAATCCTGACCTCTCCGCCACGCAGTCTGTGGTGCAGAGGAATCGCGGCTTGATTCTGAAATTTTGTTTTATCGAATCGGTCCCAATCAGAACGTCCGGGGACACTTTCGTCGCGGGCTGGCCTAGTTACCTTCGCGAAGACAACCGGAACGACAGTTCTGTATTTGCCGGCCACGTGTGATTCTCTTGTCGGGCACGCTCGCAACCTTGAGAATTGAAGTAGCGGCCGCTCTACTTTTCCAAAGCAGCAGGACAAGAGGAAGCAACAAACTACAACCGTATCGAATCAGGGGATGGGAAACGCCGCTATCTATCTGCTCAAGAGAAGTTGGACTTGAGTGCCATTGCAGCGGGTGCTCGGACTCGCGAGACCACAATCGTAAACTCTTAATGCGAGCCCGAGCAGACGCGTCCCCCAACGCGTATTTTCGCGACGAAGAGGTTCCCCTCCGTCCTGACCCCGTCCCGCGGGGCAGGTTTCACTTCGGAGTGCAGCCGCCTTCGGAGGCGCACCCTGTGGTATGGAAGTTGAGCGCATATTTACCCTCATAGCCGCCACTCCCCTGAGAGACGTATTCCGTTTCCCCACCACCACCTTCATCAAACATAGTCAGAATCAGCGTCGAACTCGCCTGCGAGCCTGCATCGAAAAGCCCGCCGCTGCCCGTTAGCGCACTCGCTTCATCGAAGAAGACGGCTGAGGTATTCGCTAACGGAAATGGATCGGAAGCTGCAGTACAGCACGGAGTAAAGACAAGCCAGTCAACGTTGTGTCCGACTATGCCGGGCGTGGAGATGGAATAGCTCGCGTACGCCTGCGTCGTAAGGTCCTCAAGATAGACAAATCCATTCGCACCTCCCGAAGCCTGCACGAATGCCCAAAATACATCTCCAGGATTGACGGCGAATCCCCTGCTCAAGGGATACATCCACCCAAACTCGGCGTAGTAGAAAGGAGTTCCCGCTATTCCACCGCTGCATGGAACGTCTCCGTACACCCCGCCCTGCAATCCAGGGGTCAGGGTGTCGAACGTGCTATTGAGATTCCCATAAGAGCTGTCAATGCCGGCGAAGCTGAATTCTTTGTAGTCGTATGTGCAGCTGCCGTAGCTGGAAGGTGCCTGAGCCTTCGACACGCTCATAATGCTCTCAACCTGGTCAAAAGAAGACTTGGCGTTCCATTTGGTTAGTTTGTTGGTAAGGATGACTCCGGCCGCGTTCACGTTCGACTGATACTGGGGACCATTTGGCGTGGTGTCCGCCGGCAAAGGCGAGGAGATGGCCGGGACTGTCCCGCGTTCGGCACTCCCGTTCTCTGCGCCAGCCACCGCTTTCAGCTCTCCGTTCCAGCGGATCTTGGCGGATGCCATGGCCTGCGTCCAGGACGAGTAGCGATCGGGATCGGCTTGCTTGTCGGGCCGGGGCGGAAAGCCATAGGTGGCTAATTCCACGTCACCGGCGGTTGCGGGATTGAAGCCTTTGGGTGGTTCGGCATAGGTGCGAATGTCCGGGATATTTGTGGGCACAATGGCCGCGGAAGCGTAGATGGCCCGCACGGCGTCGCTCTGTGCTGGGGCCAATGTGGTGAGACTGAGCAACAAGCTTCCCGCGATTGCGAGGACATTCAGCTTGGCGAATTTGTCTTGGGTATGCATTTGTCCGGCCTCCTTTTTCGATTCGGTCCTATGACTTGTTCCTTGTCCTCTCTTCGATCCTGATTCTTTGATCACAATCAGGGAGTGCAGCCGCCGCTCTGGGCACAACCCGTGGTGGAGAAGAGAAGCGCACCCGAGCCCTCAGGCCCGGAGGAACCCTGACTCACTGTCTCGATGCTTTGGTCCAGGCCGTCGTCCAGCATGTAAAGGACTTCCGCCAGACTGGGGGATTGCGAGCCCGGCCAAAACAATTTTCCGGCGCCATTTTCGGCTTCTCCCATGCAGACAAAAATGTGGGTTGTGTTGGCTAATGGCCACTCCCCATTTGGTCCAGGTCCTTCGCAGCAACCGCGACTAACTGTCCATCCGGCAGTTCGGCCACGCAGGTTGGTGCAAACTCCGGCTTCGCAAGTACTGATCGCATAGGATTCCAATGTTCCGGTCGCGAGGTCCTCAAGATACACATATCCATCATTCGCATCTAGGATCTGTACTTCCGCCCATAAGACATCTCCCGGGTCGACTGCAAACGTGGAAAGGAGAGCCAACGGAGCCCAACCGAATGCAGCCTGGTACGTGGTTTGATTCGGGTTACACCAAACGGCCGTCTGGATACCTCCTACCATTCCCGGTTGCAAGACCTCGGCGTTGTTAGCGCCGCCATGAAACGAATCGTCAATTCCAATGAACGTGAATTCGTTCGCATAATCCTGACTGCAGTTACTGTTGAATGGAAACTGCGTCACCGGTACCGAAAATTCGGCGAGAATCAGGTCGAAGGATTTCTCGCCGCTCCAGGCAGTTTGAGTGTTAGAAAGAACCACGCCGCTCGCATTGGTAGTGCTGAGCTGAGACGGTCCAGTTTCTGCGCGGACCGTCTCCGCCAATCGCGAAGAACCGGAGGAGATCAGCTTCTGCCTACCGGAGGACAGAACCTTTAGCTCGCCGGTCCACCGAGTTTTGGCTGCTTTCATGGCTCGCTCCCACTCCACATAGTGGGCGGGATCGGCCTGCTTGTCGGGCCGAGGAGGAAAACCATAAGTGGCCAGCTCCGTGTCCGTGGCAATCACCGGATCGAAGCCTTTTGGCGGCGTGGCGTAGGTGTGAATTCCCGCGATATTTGTGGGCACCTTGGCCGCCGAAACATATAGGGCACGAACGACGTCACTCTGTGCTGCCATTGCCAAGGTGGTAAGACTAAGCAGCACGCCTTCTATGACGACAAGGGCTGTCAGCTTTGTGAATTTTCTTTGCCTATGCATTCGCCATTCTCCTTCTTGGGTTCTCCGACTCCTTCGAATAGCAGCGGGGGCTTACCATTTCTGAAGCCCGTTCCGTGAAGCAGGTTTCGTTATTGAGTACACCCGTTGACAGCTGCGCAGTTCTCGGTTTCAAACCAAAGCGATCTCTGGCCTTGATAGCCGGTGCTGCCCTGGAAAACTTGCTCAATGGTTTGGTCACCCGCGTCATCCGTCATGTTAAGGACTTCCGTCGTTTTCGCCTGCGAGCCAGGGTAGAAAAACTTATCACTCGCGCTATAAGCAGACCCGAAACCGAACGCGATGTTGGTGGTGTTGGCCAGCGGCAGCGGCTCGTTGTTGCTGCAACACTGCCGTTCGACGATCCAGTTTGCGGTATATCCGACTATTCCTGAGCTCATAACGGAATAGGCACCGTAGACCGACGTAGTCATGTCTTCAAGATACACACCACTGTTCGGCCCTCCGGAAGTGTATGCAGATGCATAGATGACATCGCCGGGATTAACGTTGAAGGCCACGTTGTAGCCGCCCTGCCATCCGACAACAGCGAAATAGTACAGATCTCCGCTGCACGAAGCTTGTTCATAGACTCCTGCCTCTAGTTGCGGGTCGTACCCATAACCATTGCCGGTATTAAAGACAAACCCGTCAATCCCGACAGCACTGATGGCGACATAACCCTCCCCGCTACACACTTTTGTGTTAAGGGGGAACTCGACCGTTGGAACCGTAATTTCGGCGATAACATTGTTAATCGAATTCTTGTTAAAGGTCTTCTGCCCGCTCGTGACAATGACTCCGCTCGCATAGGTGGTTGCTATCTGCTTGGGCCCGGTCGTTTCCGGCTCGACCATCTCTGGCAAAGCCGACGATCCGGCCGGAATAATCGTTCGCCCGCTACTAGGCACTGTTCTAAGCTCTCCGTTCGAGCGGGCCCTGGCGAGTTTCATGGCGCGTTCCCACAGCGCATAGTGATCCGGTTCGGCCTGCTTGTCGGGCCGAGGGGGAAACCCGTAGGTGGCGAGTTCTACATCGTTGGCCGTCACGGCATTGAACCCTTTGGGTGGCTCGGCGTAGGTGCGAATGCCCGGGATATTGGTGGGCACCGTGGCGGTTGATGCGCGGATTGCCCGCGCGGAGTCGCTCTCCGCCGCGGCCAATGTGCTCAGACCTAGAAACATCATGACTGCAAGTACAGCCCGCTTTCCGCCGATGCCATTTTTTCTCCGCATTTTCTTGTCCTCCGTTCGGAATTCTGTCGTCGGGGGTCTTAGGATTTCTTTCCCACATCTGTAACAGCGCAAAGGCGCGGCAAATCTGATCATTGGCCGTCACGATTTTTCTTCACAATTGGATTCTCAATCCTGCTGGCTGTAGCGCGCGCCGGTGAACGCCTTCCTTTGCGGCGCTAATTGTGCGCTTGCTGTAGAATCCCGAGGATCGGGGATGGGGCCCATTCTATGAATGCGAGTCTTCCGATTGCTGACGGCGGTGAGGGCCAATTGTCTTCTTCAGCCGAGCTTGGTTCTGTAGTGCGTGGCGCGCGCCGGAATCGCCACTCCGCGCTCGTCCGCGTGACCCACTGGATTACCACGGTTGCGTTTCTCGCGCTGCTGGTCAGCGGAACAGAGATCGTGCTTTCGCATCCGCGGTTTTACTGGGGTGAGACCGGCAATGTAAACACGCGCCCGTGGCTAAACCTGCACTTGCCATCCTCCCGGGACACCGTCCCCACCGGCTATGGGTATGTGCTCCCCGATCAGAACGGCTGGAGCCGCTATCTTCACTTTGAGGCGGCATGGCTTGCGGTCGGCACGGGTTTGTTCTACGTGCTGTTCGGCTTCTTCGCAGGGCATTTCCGACGCAATCTGTTTCCCGCGGCTTCTGACCTTTCCATCAAGGAGCTTGGCGGTTCGCTGGTTCGACACTTGCGCTTTGAACGGCCGGACGAGGAAGAAGCGTGGTCGTATAACGTGCTGCAGCGGCTCACGTATCTAATCGTGATCTTCGTGCTGTTCCCGTTGATGGTCTGGACCGGACTGGCCATGTCATTCGGATTCGACGCGGCATTTCCGGCAACGGTTAAATTATTAGGCGGTCATCAGACCGCGCGTTCGCTGCACTTCTTAGTCACGATCTTGCTGGTGCTGTTCCTGCTGGTCCACATATTCATGATTGTCTTTGCCGGATTTCAAAAGCGTATGCGCGCCATGATCACTGGGCGCGCCACCTCATTGCCGGAGTAAAGTCATGAGCAATATCTCTCGACGCAAATTCGTCACCACGGGCCTGGCTGTGGCGGCCGGTGCAGCTGGGATTGCCGTCGCTGCCAAAGTCGCGCGCCCTCATGGGCTCATCCCGCCGGACGCGGGAGGACTTTACGGCCCGGGAGAAACGCTGACCTACGCGGCCCAACGACTGTTGACCCGCCATTCCTTGGCCCGTGAATTTTCCCGCGCCGAGATTTCGAAGGATCCATTCGCCAA
>JBAVYO010000168.1:0-6384 GCA_049698855.1 Terriglobales bacterium | reverse complement strand
CGCTCTGCCCTTGCCCCTGGCAGAATATGCCGATCGACGGCCTGCTCCCATCACCTCTGCACAGAAAAGAAAAACGCGGACGCCTCGCATCTACAATCTCTCCGGCCGCCCCGCTTTGGCGGCCGTTACTTAAATGACAGGGGGTGACAGAGTCTCGTTGCAGTTACTACGACATTTTCTCGTTGCAACAACAGGGCGGCTGCCTGTACGCTGACTGCGGTGGAGATTGAATGCGGTTCGACCCTAGACCAGTCATGAATGAGTCCCGGCTGCCAAACGCAACTTTCGTGGTAGCGATCCAAAGAGGCTATTGCAATGGGTAGACAGGCACACTAGAGCACGTAAAAGCAAATTCGCACGGAAGCGCCAATCGAAAGGATACGCGTTTGAAGATCTCGCAAAAAGGCCTTTACGCGCTGGAAGCGGTTATCACCCTCGGCCATCGCTATGGCACAGGCACCAGCAAGATTCGGGAGATAGCCATTGAGAACGATTTGCCCGAGAAATTTCTTGAACTCATTCTGCTGGAACTGAAGAACGCACGGATCGTTGAAAGCGTTCGCGGCGCGAAGGGCGGATATCAGCTGAGGCGCGCACCTGGCGATATACGGCTGAGCGAGATCATCCGTCTGATAGACGGTCCGCTGGCGCCGTTTGGCGATGCGGATCAGTTGCGCAATCTGATTGCACAGAACGACGATCACCGCGCGCTTTATGAAGTGTTTCTCAAGGTGCGGGACTCCGCCGCCAAGATTCTGGAGAGCACGACGATCGCCGACCTCATCAGCGGCACTCACGGATCGCGCAAGCGCGGGAAAAGGAAAAAGGAAGGCCTCGCGATCGTTGACCGGGGAGCGAAAAGCAGCTAGGGCGTTACGCCAGGACCGACTCGTACTCCTGATACGCACCCTTGAAATCGGTAATCTTGTGGTTGCTCTCGAAGTGCCAAATTCTCGTCGCCACTTCGTCGATCAGATCCTCGTCGTGAGTAACTAGCAGCACAGTTCCCTGATAGCGCTGCAACGAAATATTCAGCGCGTTGATCGACTCCAGATCCAGATGGTTCGTGGGCTCGTCGAGCACAAGCACGTTCGGCTTCTGCAACATGAGCTTGCAGAAGAGCAGCCGCGCAGCCTCGCCGCCGGAGAGCACATCGGTTTTCTTGTCGGCGTCATCGCGCGGAAAGAGCATTTGTCCGAGTAGGCCGCGAATTTCTTCGGTGGACGCCGATGGATCCCACTGATGGAGCCATTCGAGCACTTTCACGCCCGGCTGAATCAGTGCCTTGTGGTCTTGGGGGAAAAAGCCGACTGCGGCTTCATGGCCCCAAATCACCTTACCGGAATCGATAAATGCACCGTCGTAGCCGCTGGTTGCGCGCAGTTCCGATTCCGCAACCGTCGGCGAATTCGCCAACAGCGCTTGCAGCAGCGTGGTTTTGCCAGCGCCATTGCGGCCCATTAGAGCGATCTTTTCTCCGCGCAGCACGCTGGCCGTAAAACCGCTCACCACCTTCGCGTTGCCGTAGGATTTCGTCACACCTTCAAGTTCCAGGATGTGCTTGCCCGATGGCCGCTTCTGCTCGAACTTCAAATAGGGCCGCTGAATATTGGATCTTGCCAGTTCGGTCACTTGCAGGCGCTCGACTTCCTTGCGCCGCGACTGCACCTGGCTTGACCGCGTGCCCGCCGCGAAGCGCGCAATGAATTCGTTGAGCTGCGCAATTTTCTTTTCGCGCTGCGCGTTCTGCGATTCAATCTGCGACCGCACCTGCGTCTTCATCACCACCATGTCGTCATAGGTGCCGGTGTAGTTGATGATGGTTTCGTAGTCGATGTCGGCGATGTGCGTACATACACCGTTCAGAAAATGCCGGTCGTGCGAAATCACGATCAGCACGCCTTCATACTCGTTCAAAAATGTCTTCAGCCAGTGGATCGAGTCGAGATCGAGGTGGTTGGTCGGTTCGTCGAGCAGCAGCGCCTGCGGGTGTCCAAACAGCGCCTGCGCCAGCAGCACCCGCATCTTCTGACCGCCGGGAATCTCCGACATTTTGCGCTCGTGCTCGTCATCGGGGATGTCGAGGCCCTGAAGCAGAATCGCGGCGTCGCTTTCCGCGTTATAGCCGTCTTCTTCGCCGACGATGCCTTCTAGTTCTCCCAGCCTCATGCCGTCTTCGTCGGTCATGTCGGGCTTGGAATAGATCGCTTCTCGTTCTTCCATCGCGGCCCACAGCGGGCGATTTCCCATGATCACGGCGTCGATCACGCGATAGCGGTCGAACGCGAATTGGTCCTGGCTCAGCACGCCGATCTTGCGCGGGCGCACCACCGTGCCCTTTTGCGGCTCCAGTTCGCCGGTAAGCAACTTCATGAACGTGGATTTCCCCGCGCCATTCGGCCCGGTCACGCCATAGCGCTTCCCCGGCATGAAGCTGGTGGAGACTTCGTCAAATAGAACTTTAGCGCCGTAGCGCATCGACACATTGCTGACTGAAAGCATGATGTTTTGAGTACTGCGGGTATCGCTCCAAAAGGAAGAAACGCAGCAGATGCTATTAGGATAACACGAGGCACGCGCCGGGAAGCGCCGGAACCAGGCGGGACTCTAACATGCAAATAAAGCGGCTCGAAGTTTAAGCGCGGTTCCTCCGTGCACACCTCTGTGCCCTCCGTGATAGCCCCTTTTGCCGGCAGCACCGGCGAACTCGAATGCGCAACTCACGCGAGAACTATCCAAACAATTGTTCGTGTTAGCCTCAAGCTTTACTCTTCGAAAGCGGAGTGCATGAATAACTCAAATCCAACTCATCTCGATTTACAGGCGACGGCTAAGCAAGTCATGGTTGCGAATGGGTTCAACCCGGATTTTCCGCCGGAGGTCACGCAGCAACTCGCGGAGATTCGCTCGCATCCGCCGTCGCTCGCGGTGTCGAACGCCGTGCGTGATCTGCGCAGCCTGCTCTGGTCATCCATCGACAACGACACATCGAAGGATCTCGACCAGATTGAAGTCGCCGAACGACAGCCCGATGCCAGCGTCAAAGTAATGGTCGGCATCGCCGACGTGGACGCGTTCGTTGCCAAGGATTCGGCTATTGATCAGCACGCGGCTCGCGAAACAACTACCGTCTATACCGGCATCTGCAATTTTCCCATGCTGCCGAACGAACTTTCCACCGGAGCCTCTTCCCTGCTCCCGGATGTCGACCGCCCCGCCATCGTGATCGAGTTCGTAGTCGATGCTTCCGGCGCAATCAAGTCCAGCGATGTCTATCGCGCCATCGTCAACAACAAAGCGCAGCTCACCTACAACGCCGTAGGCGCATGGCTTGAAGCCACCGGCGCGGCCCCGCCGAAAGTAGCTGCATCAGCCGACTTGCAGGCCCAGCTCAAGCTACAGGATCAGGCCGCACAGGCTCTCAAGCAACTTCGCTACGAGCACGGCGCGTTGAACATCGATACCGCCGAAGTGATGCCGGTGGTGCTCGAGAGCGGCGCCATCGAGGTCGTGAAGCAGCAGCGCAACCGTGCAACGATGCTGATCGAGGACTTCATGATCGCCGCCAACGGCGTAGTGGCCCGCATGCTGGAGAAGGTTTCCTCGATTCGCCGCATCGTGAAGACTCCCGAAAAGTGGGATGGCATCGTGCGCCTGGCCGCGACCGCGGGAGAGAAGCTTCCCGCACAGCCCGATTCCAAAGCCCTCAACGATTTTCTGCTCAAGCGCAAGGCGGCCGATCCCGATCATTTTGCCGACCTGTCGCTGGCCGTGATCAAGCTGATGGGCCCAGGCCAATACGTGCTGGAGCGCCCCGGCGACCCCGAGCAAGGACACTTCGGTCTGGCCGTGCAGGACTACACCCACTCCACCGCCCCCAACCGCCGCTTCGCCGACGTGGTCACGCAGCGCCTGATCAAGGCCTTGCTGGATAAGAAGTCGGGTCCATATTCCGATGACGAGTTGGCCAGCATCGCCACCAACTGCACGCAAAAAGAAGACGCCGCGCGCAAGGTTGAGCGCGAGATGACCAAGCGCCTCTCAGCAGTAGCCATGAGTCATCGCATAGGAGAAATGTTCGACGCCATGGTCACAGGCGTAACTCCAAAAGGAACATTCGTGCGCGTCCTTCAACCGCACATAGAAGGCCTGTTAGCCCAAGGCGCGCAAGGCCTGCACGTGGGCGACAAGCTCCGCGTGAAGTTGACGCGGACCGATGTGCAGCACGGCTACATTGATTTTGCGAAGGGGTAGGGCGGCACAGAGATGAGCCCTTATCGCTGCCAACGACAGTCAACCTCCAGTGTGCCCGTGACTCGACGTTCCCAGTTTTTCGATAAACGGAAATTGGTGAACCTCCCCAGTTTTCTCTGGACTCAAATTTTCGGGCCTTACAGCGACTACTCCCGCTTGCATGGGTGGGAAAACCGCGCTAGGGTTATAGGCGTATGAGCGATTTGCGAAACCAGATAAATAGCCTCTCCCCTGCTGAGAAGGCGGAACTGCTGGATACTGTCTGGGAGAGCCTGGAAGCGGACGCGGCATCGCTGACGGACGCGCAACGGGCGGAGCTTGACTACCGCATCGCTCGGCATGAGCATAACCCCTCCGATGTCATCCCGTGGCAGCAAGTCAGGGCGGGCCTGTTTAAAAAACCGTGACGCTCCCGGTCGTCTGGATTCCAGAAGCGAATGAGGATTTGCTGGAAGCGCGGGCGTGGTACGACAACATTCGCTCGGAGCTTGGGGAGCGTTTCGCGCTCGCGGTCGAGGCCACGGTTGAGGCGCTAGCGGAACATCCGCTGCAATTCCCGGTCGTGCACCGGAGCCGTCGCCGTGTGGGAGTGCGGCGTTTTCCGTACGGCATATTCTTCGAGGTGCAAGAGAATCGGATTGTAGTGATAGCCTGCTTCCACGGCAGGCGCAACCCTAGGCGCTGGCAATTGCGGTAAGGCTCCGTGTTCTGGAAGTGGTCTCATAAATACGTTTTGGGAAGGGCACGGCTTCAGCCGTGCCGCCCAGGACCACAAAAGATGCGGGTTTTAGCCCCTGAGGGCCAACGCTTTCCCCACTCGCGCCGACTGCCAACCAGAGCCGCGAGCTTCATAGTTGACAGCGGAGCAGTGGACCACCCGCCAGCTACTTGTGGAGCAATGCGGGGACAGACGGGACGTACCCCAGTTTTCCGTAAATAACTAGCCGACAAAGCCCGAGCCACTTCTGTCCGGCGCTTGAATCATCGCGCACCCTGCGATGAGTGGGATTTCACGCGGCCTATCCCCGCTCCCGTCCCTCGCGCACAATCGCAACCAGATCGGCAGTGGAGACTCCTATCTTGACGCCTCTCACATCCAGCGGCGACGCCTTCGATCTTCCCTTGGATGTCGGCGCAGGCAAGATGCGAAACACCGCGCCGTCCCGCCGGCGAATCTCAACCTCGCCGTCGCGTTCGGCCTCTTCGAGCACCGTGGCAAAATTTCCGCGCGCCTCAGAATAGGTATAGGATTTCATCGAACCTTTCCCTCCCGAACATTCACCTCCAACACGTCCAGCTTCCATTCGCGGGCTCGTGCTTTCAATCCGTTGTCCAACGTCAGGATCGGCGCTCTCTGGTTCACGGCACACGCGATCACGTACGCATCGTATGCGTAAATATTCAGCCGAGCCGCCAACTCAACCGCTTGCTTCAACGCCAGGTCGGTCAAGCGAATTGGAATCGCAGTATAGGATTCCAACAACTTCAACCCTTCATCCAGTCCGATCGCCCTGCGCTTAAACATCGCGGATAGCGCATTGCCGACCTCCCAGTGCACCGAGGACGGGGCCACCAGCCTTGCCCCGCGTGTGAGCCGAACCAGTTCCGCCCTTTCCGGCTGTTCCCCAATCACGGCGAGAATCGCGGAAGTGTCAATCACGATCTCCATGGTCGAAGTATATCACACATGTACAATTGTACAACAGTAGCGAGTCAATTCGATTTAAAACCGCTCTCTGGCCACTAAGCTCATCATTTTTTCATCACATTTTCCCCGTAACCGCCATCACAGACCTGCACCAAAATCAGTGCGATGATCACCCGACATTGCATCATGGGAAAACTGCGCCCGTCTCCAGAGGCGGCGCGTCTCGAACTTTTGTCCCGGCTCTTTGACAACCGAACCAAACGCGATCAGTCAGGGGGGGCACCTCTGCAATCTGACCTCTAACCTCTGCAATCCCATTAACTCTTTGGTAAACCAACAGTCACGATTTTATTCGACCGTAAATTGGATAAATTCCCGCATTAAATGCGTCGAATGTCCACTAAAGTAGGTAGCGAAAAAGGCTGGAAAATGCAATTTTAAGAGCTAACTCCTTTGGAAGGAAGCCTTTAGGGGTAAGTGAC
>JBAVYO010000167.1:0-22601 GCA_049698855.1 Terriglobales bacterium | reverse complement strand
GATCATCGGTCCGCGAATCATCCCTCAGCTGGTCATCCTGCAGATGCGAGCGCTTCGGCACCGTCATCCGCATCGCTGTCCGCCAAAATTTCGCCGAAGGCCCGTCGTCTTGCCAGCGAACAAGGTGTCAATCTCGCCCGTATTCGCGGCTCCGGTCCAGGCGGAGAAATTCTGGCGTCCGATGTTCTCGCAGCCGCGGAAACAAAAATTTCGGCGGTCGCGGAGGGTGGCACACAAGCCGGCGCGAGTCCCGCCGCGTCGACTCCCGCCGCCGGCAGCGCTACGGCTCGTCTGATGGCCGAACGCACAACACAAAGCTGGACGACCGTTCCTCATTTCTTCGTCGTGCGCGAAGTGGATGCGAGTGCCCTCCTCGAGGCGCGCCAGCAATTGGCTTCTGAGATCGAAAAATCCGATGCGGTGAAACTCACTCATTCGGATTTGCTTGTGGCGTTAGTGGCGCGGGTTCTGCGAAAGCATCCCCGCGTGAACTCGCAATGGAATGCAGCCGCAAGCAACATTCGCGCCAACGACGATATCGACATAGGTCTCGCCGTCGCAGTGGAGGATGGAGTGGTAGCGCCGGTGATTCGACATGCCGATCGGGTTTCGCTCGGCGAAATCGCCCGCCAGCGGCTCGATCTGGCGGATCGCGCCCGCAGCGGCAAGTTGCGCCCCGCCGATTTGACCGGCGGCACCTTCACCATCAGCAATCTCGGAATGTTCGGCGTCGATTCCTTCACGGCGATCATTATTCCTCCGCAGGCCGCAATCCTCGCAGTCGGAGCCATCGCGGATCGCGTGCTTGCGATCGACGGTCAGCCAGCGGTTCGCGCCATGATGACCTTAACGTTATCGAGCGATCACCGCGTGATCGATGGCGCGCGCGCCGCCGTTTTTCTGCGCGACCTGGCCGGGGCAATCGGCGATCCGCGGAAATGCCTCAGCGAAACCGAGGCCGGCAAATAGTGCGTATGACGGTTTCTTCTTCACGTTTCGCCGTGTACACTGCGCCTGCAAGAAAAACGGCGGCAACAACGAAGAGGCCGCTCGGCGCTATCGTCAGTATCTTGCGGCACGCAAAACTACCGGTCGCCAACGGCATAGCACACGCGCTCATCCTGGCCGCGCTCTCGCTGCCACTCATGGCGCAAGGAGGTCCGCCCTTCATCACCAACGATCCCGGTACTCCCGGCGATCTCAACTGGGAGATCAACGTCATGACCTACGCCGAGCGCCATCCCGCGGCGCGCATCTTCAATGCGCCCATTCTCGACCTGAATTATGGCGTCGGCTCGCGCGTCCAGCTCACATACGAGGTGCCGTATTTGGTCGAAGGCGCCGATGGCAGCCCCACTCGCACTGGCCTGGGAAAGTCGTTACCGGGTGTGAAGTGGCGCTTCTATGATAGCGACGAAAAAAAACTGGCGCTCTCGGTCTTTCCCCAGCTCGAATTCAACAATCCAACGGATTCTCTGCGCCGCGGTCTTGTCGGCTACAACACGCGATTCTATCTTCCGGTTGAGATCTCGAAAAAAGTCGGGCCCATCGAGGTTAATCCCGAAGTCGGTTATATCTTCGCGAGCCACAGTGGTGCGGCCTGGTTTAACGGATTAGTCGTTCTGCGGGAAGTCAACAAGCGCATGGAATTGGCTGGCGAGTTCTATAACTCAGCTAACACCGATGGCACGAACCACTGGAACACATTCGATGCTGGAGGCCGTTACATTCTAGGCGAACACTACATATTGCTCTTTATGGCCGGCCGAAGTCTCACCGGAGCATCGCCCAGTCAGCCGAGTTTCTTCGGCTATCTCGGCATGCAGTTTTTGTTCTCGATGAAGCATAAAAAAGATATCCCTGCCCAAATTGGCCGCCACTAGCGTAAAGGCAGCGTTGCATCGCCCCATCTCACCTCTTCAATCCGGCCTCTGACTCTCGCTCATCGTCCTGAAGAAAGCCCATTCGATGAGAAACGACGAGCTTCCCCCGCCTGTATACAATCGATGTGCGAATGGGCCAAGGCAAAACTCCCGCGAACACCAGCATGCGGAGCCGGAAAGCGCGCGCCACCGCTGCGCCCGGCAGGTTGCCCCCGTCGCCGCGCGGAATTCTCAGCCGTCAAGCAAGAATAAGTTTCCTCCTTAGCGCAGTGCTCGCCCTCGCGACCCTTGCTCTCTATCGCCCGGTTGCCGGGTATTTGTTCGTCGCCCTCGACGATTACGATTATGTCACCGGGAATGCTCACGTCCATTCGGGCTTGGCGTGGAGCACGTTCAAGTGGGCGTTCACCACCTTTGCCGCGGCGAATTGGCATCCGCTTACGTGGCTTTCGCACGCTCTCGACTACCAGCTGTTTGCCATGAACCCGCCCGGTCATCATTTGCATAGCGTACTGCTTCACGCGCTGAATGCAGTCGTTCTGTTCTTGCTGTTGAACTGGGCCACGAAGCGAATGGGGCCCAGTCTTCTGGTCGCGGCGCTGTTCGCTGTGCATCCGCTGAATGTGGAGTCGGTGGCCTGGGTGTCGGAGCGGAAGAATGTGCTGAGCACCCTGTTCTTCTTCCTCGCGATTGCCGCGTATGCGTGGTACACCCGGAAACCGGACTGGCGGCGATACCTTCTGGTGGCGGGATTGTTTGCGGCAGGCCTGATGGCGAAGCCGATGGTGATCTCGCTCCCATTTGTCTTGCTGCTGCTGGATTATTGGCCCCTGGCGAGAATACAGACACACGAAAACGCGCTGGCGAATGGCATGCCACGAGTCGAGTTCTCTCGACTAATTGCGGAGAAAATACCGCTGCTCGCACTCTCCGCGGGCAGCGCCTGGATCACGCTGAAGGCGCAGCGCTCGGGGATGGCAGTTCGGAGCTTGCATCAGTTTCCGCTTCCCATACGCATCGAGAATGCGGTCGTTGCTTATGGCCTGTATCTCTGGAAAATGCTGTGGCCGGCGCGGCTTGCCGTGTTCTATGCGCATCCGGCTAGCGCACTCCCGGCATGGCAGTCGATCCTCTCCGCGCTGGTCTTGATCGCCGTCACCGTGCTTGTAATTGCTTTTCATCGCAAGCGCTATTTGGCCGTCGGGTGGTTCTGGTTTCTGGGCACGCTGGTTCCTGTTATCGGCTTGGTGCAGGTGGGCGACGCCGCGATGGCGGATCGCTACGCTTACATTCCCCTGATCGGCATCTTCGTGATGATTTCATTTGGGCTCGCCGATCTGGCGGACGCCAAGGACGTCGGCGCCACATGGCGCGTGGTCCCGGCGTTGTGCGTGTTGGCTGCCCTCGCTTTCGTCACCCATCTCCAAATGAGCTATTGGAATAGCGATTACGACCTGTGGGCGCATGCGCTGGCGATTGACCAGACAAATCCCATCGCGCATGACTCGATCGCCTCTTCGCTGCTTGACCCCGACACGGCAATGACAGCCAATGACCTTTATAGTCTGGATACAGAGCAGAAGCGGATGGATGAGGCCCGCAAGCATTATGAGCGGGCTTTGGCGCTTCGGCGGGAGTTGACGCTGCAGAATCCCGCCTTGTACCTGCCGGATATGGCCAGCACCTTGAACAATCTGGCTAATCTGGATCGGCGCCAGAATCGGCTCGACGAGGCGCGCCAGCTCTATGCGGAGGCCCTGAAAATTCACCGTCAACTGGCGCAGCAGAATCTCGACACGTATCCGCCCGAACTCGCCCTGGCACTCAACAACCTCGGATTTTTGGAAAGAGCCGAGAAGCGAACGGATGACGCATATCCGCACTTCGAGGAGGCGCTCGGAATCTATCGCCAACTGGTGCGCGAGAACCCCGAAGCGTATCTCCCAGGTCTGGCCGTGACTCTTAATAACTTGGCGGTCTGTGAGAAAGATCAAAATCGTCTTGTGCTGTCGCGGCAACACTACGAGGAAGCTCTGAATGTTCGACGCCAGTTGGCGCAACAGGCATCCGAGGATTACTTGCAGGACGTTGCCATGACCCTAAACGACCTGGGCAATCTGGATGGAATGGAGAACCGGAGCGGCGACGAGCGTGCCCACTTTGAGGAGTCGTCGGGCATTTACCGCAAACTGGCTCAGCACGATCCGGATAGGTACGCGCCCTTTCTTGCGGGAACTCTGAACAACCTCGGGTTCCTCGACAAGAACCAGAACCGGCTTGATGAGTCCCGGGCCAGCTATGAAGAGGCTTTGATGCTCTATCGGAAGCTGGCCGAATCGGACGGCAAATATGCAGCCGATGTGGCCCGAGTGGAAGGGAGCCTGCAAGAACTCAATTAGCCGGAACTGAATAAATAAGAAAGTTCCGCGCCAGCAGGGGAAATGAGTAGAGCGTGTTTCATAAATCGGATTTGGGAAGGCCACGGCTTCACAGGCTGCGGAAAAACTTGAGTTCGAGCCGGTTTTGGGAAGGGCACGAGTTCCACTCGTGCCGCAAGCGGCCCAAAATCAACAGTGGCTTCCAGCCGCTGAGGGAAATCTCGCCGCGCAAATGACTTTTTCCGCAGCCTCTGTAGCCGCGCTTCCGCGGTGAGAGCCTGCCCCGAGCAAAGCCGGGTGGACGGCGGGGAATCTGCATTCGTCCGCCTTTCATTCCTTAACCCGCGTACACGCAAGCTGCCGTAACCTTTTCCTGTCTGTATACAATCGATGCAGGAATGGCCAAGACTCACACGAAAGCCACTACGCAGAACCGCAAGGCACGGCGTGAACGCGAGCATGGCAGCATACCTCCATCTTCCACCGGAAATTCGAATCGCCATTCGACAAAACTGATCATCCTGTCTTTTTTGCTCTCCGCCGCTACCCTTGCACTCTACAGTCCCGTGCTTGGCTACTCCTTCATTGTGTTGGACGATCACGATTACGTGACTGCGAATCCCCATGTCCATGGCGGCTTGTCGTGGTCGACGATCCGCTGGGCCTTCACGTCGACGGAGGCGGCGAACTGGCATCCGCTGACTTGGCTTTCGCACGCGTTCGATTACCAGCTGTTTGCCCTGAATCCGATTGGCCACCACTTGGACGGTGTGTTGCTCCATTCGCTGAACGCGGTGGTGTTGTTCTTGCTGTTGAGTTGGGCAACAAAGCGAATGGGGCCCAGCCTGCTGGTTGCGGCGTTATTTGCGGTACATCCGCTGAATGTGGAATCGGTGGTATGGGTCTCGGAGCGGAAGAATGTGCTGAGCACCCTGTTCTTCTTACTTGCGATTGCCGCTTATGCGAGGTACGCGCGGAAACCGGACTGGCGAAGATACCTGCTGGTCGCGGGATTGTTTGCAGCGGGCCTGATGGCGAAGCCGATGGTGATCACGCTGCCGTTCGTCTTCTTGCTGCTGGATTATTGGCCCCTGAACCGGATGACGCTGGAAACGCCGCCGGACACTGTAGCCTTGAAAAACGCACCTGCCGCAGAGGCCATTCGGAGCGAATCGTTTTCGCGCTTGTTCATCGAGAAGGTTCCGCTGCTGCTGCTTTCCGCGGCCAGCGCGTGGATCACGATCAAGGTTCAGCACGCTGGCATGGCGGTTCGCAGCCTGCATCAATTTCCACTGGGCATACGAATCGAAAACGCCATTGTGTCGTACGGACTGTACCTGTGGAAGATGGTTTGGCCGGCGCACCTTTCGCTCTATCCGTACTCTCCAATTGCGCTCCCCGCATGGCAATGGATTTTGTCGGCGCTGGTCTTGATTTGTGTGACGGCGCTTGTCGTGATGTTCCGCGGCAAACGCTATTTGCCGGTTGGATGGTTTTGGTTTCTCGGGACGCTGGTTCCGGTGATCGGCCTGGTTCAGGTGGGCGACGCATCCATGGCGGATCGCTACGCGTATATTCCGCTGATTGGAGTCTTCGTGATGATTTCGTTTGGACTGGCTGATCTTGCGCAGGCCCGGGCAATCGGCGTGACGTGGCGCGTGATCCCGGCGTTGTGTGCGTTGATTGCGCTCTCCTTCGTCACCCATCGCCAGATGAGCTATTGGCAGAGCGACTACGATCTGTGGGCGCGCACACTGGCGATTGCCGAAAATCCTGTGTCGCATGACGCAATGGGATCGGCTTTGCTCGATCCCGGCCTGCACATTACCGCGGAGAATGAGGCCGATCTCGATACGCCGGAAAAGCGCTTGGCGGAAGCTCGCCGGCACTTCGAGCGAGCCTTATATCTGCGCCGGCAACTCGAGCCGCTAAATCCGGCTGCGACTCTGCCCGATATCGCGGCGACGTTGAATAACCTGGGGAACCTGGATCGGCTTGAAAACAGGATGGACGACGCGCGGCAACAGTATGAAGCGGCATTGAACATTCACCGGCAACTGCTACAGCAAAAGCTGGAACCTTTTCCGCCCGACCTGGCCACAACGCTCAACAACCTTGGGGCCTTGGAGCAAAGCACGAAGGTTGACGACGCGCGCCGGTACTTCGAGGAGGCGCTGACCGTCTATCGGGACATGGCCACGAAGCACCCCGATCAGTTTCTTCCAAAAGTTGCACAAACGCTGAACAGTCTGGGCTATGTGGAAAGAGCGTCGAATCGATTCGACGAATCTCGCCGGTGTTACGAGGAAGCTTTGAAGATTCGCCGCCAGTTGGCGCAGGAAGATGAGAATACCTATCTTCCTTATCTGGCAATGACGCTGAACGATTTGGCAATACTCGACGCCGCCCAATACCGCGCCGATGACGCGAGCCGCCATTATCAGGAAGCGTTGCAGTCGTACCGTCAACTGGCCAGGCAGGATCCGGAAACGTACACACGTTACGTGGCGGCAACGCTGAATAACCTGGCGGTTTTGGACGAACAGCAGGGCCGCATCGAACCGGCGCGCGCGAGCTATCAAGAGGCGTTGGATCTGTACCGTCAGCTAATGCAGAATGATTCCGAGACTTACGCGGCCGACGTAGCCCGCCTCGAAACCAGCCTCCAGCACCTCAATAAAGAGCACCTCAACAAGTAGCTGACAGTGTTTTGAAAGGGCGCGGCTTTCAGCCGCACCGCTAACCTAAAATCTTTGTCATTCCGAGTTGTCCGCGGCCGCGCTTGCGCGGTGGGAGCCTGCCCCGAGCGAGCCGAGGGGATGGCGAGGAATCTGCATTCCTCGGACTCTTTTTCGCAGCCTCTTCCACCCGCCGCATCTCCTCCGAATTACAAGAAGAAGGGCGCGTCGCAAAATCCCAGTCTTGAAAACCGCGAAAGTAGCGCACACATCGGTCGCGAAGGGTCCTCTGGAGCCGCTGGGGAGCTTTGAACGCTCTTGTCCAGAATGTCATGAAATGATGGAAGAAGTCTGTGACGGCCGTCCTTGACTTTTGGCCTTCTGGAACCCCCTCTTATTTCGTTCTGGAGGCCAAAACTCGGCGTTTTGCCCATCCCAAAAACGCCCCAGAGATCGCGTTTTTTGCCTTCTATTTCTGCGCCGCCGCATACTGGTTCTTCACCACTTCGCCGCCCTTCATCACAAACTTCACGCGCTCCAGCGTAGTCACATCCGCCAGCGGATCTCCTTCTACTGCAATAAGATCCGCGAACTTGCCCGGCTCAATCGTTCCCACTTTATCCGCCCATCCCAGCAGATCCGCGTCATTAATAGTAGCCGTCTGAATCGCCCGCAGCGGCGTCATCCCCAGCTTCACATACACGTTGAGTTCATGCGCGTTCAGCCCATGCGGATAGACCGCCGCGTCCGTTCCGAACCCAATCTTCACCCCCGCCTCAAAAGCCTTCTGAGCATTGACCTTAGCCGTCTCCGACACAAGTTCCATCTTGTGTTTTAGAAAATCCGGAAGGTTCGCCTGCGCCGCGTTCTCGCGCTGCCAGTCGATCAGATACAGTGTCGGAACCAAATAAGTGCCGTTCTTTTTGAGCGTCGCGATGGCTTCATCATTCATCAGGTGTCCGTGCTCCACGGAATCAACGCCTGCCTCCGACGCCCAGATCACTCCCTGCTCGCCGTGCGCATGCGCCGCCACTTTGCGGCCGAGCCGGTGTGCGTCCGCCACAATCGCCTTCATTTCTTCCAATGTGTATTGCGCGGCATTCGGATCGTCGCCTTTCGAGAGCACGCCGCCGGTGGCGCAAATCTTGATCAAATCCGCGCCATACTTAATGATCTCGCGCGTCTTGTGCTGCACCCCCTCGACGCCGTCGGCGGTGCCGTCGCTCACAGCGTGATACTCGTAGGGCAGGAGATCGTTGTCGCAATGGCCTCCGGTGATGCTCAAGGCCGGGCCGCTCACCAGCATGCGCGGACCGGGTACGTCACCGGCATTGATGGCATCGCGGAGAGCGACATCGGAATAACCTCTCGCTTCCACGTTGCGTACGGTCGTAAATCCGGCTTCGAGCGTCACGCGCGCATTTCGAGCCCCAATCAGCGCCTCCCGCGGCACCGAGATCGCCAGCGTGGAGTAACCAAAATCCGGGTTGAAAGTGAGGTGAGTGTGGGCATCGATCAATCCCGGCAGCACGGTAGCCTTCGATAGATCGACAACCTGCGCTCCCGGCGGAATCGCCGCGTCGTCACCCGCAATGCTCGCGATCTTGTCGCCTTCGATCACAATGATCCGATTGGCAAGCGTCTTGCCGGTTTTTACATCAAGCAAATGCCCGGCGCGAATCACAACTGTCCGCGGCTTTGGCGCGGAGTCCTGCGCGTTCAGAGCCACGGCGAAAGCCGCCAGCACAGCAATGATCGAAATCGTTCGCCGCATGCGCGCTCCGTTCATCAGAGAGCCCCCTTTGGTTTCGATTGAGCCAGTACCTTACAACTTTCTGCGTAAACGCCGCAAGCGGGAAGGCATTAGCGAAAAATGCGGGAAGTGTCCGCGGGAAACTCAACAAAGGTGACGCCGGCGTTGCCGCGATCGAGATCCTCTTCGTTCTTGAGAAATGGATAACGTGCGCGAAGAGCCTGAGAAGCGGCATCGAAGATGCTCCAGTTCTCGCCATGAACGACGGAAACAACCTTGCCCTCGCGCTGCCACTGCGCAAGAAGGTCTCTTACGGCCGTTCGTATCGAGCCGCCGGTGCCCGACGAACCATAACCGTGAACAATTTTCATCAAAGGGCCACTCGCTCCGCGGGGTGCATAGAGAGACTCAAGCAGCCGCCGCTTGGCTTGCTCAACCGTGGGCATGCCCGATTTCAGATTGACGACTACGAGCCGGGTTTGAGGTGGAGCAGCCATGATCCAGTATGAGGCGATGCAATAATCTTCGGCCCAAACGTTGCGAACCCGATCTTCGCGAACCCCGTGTGCGCAATCAGAGGCAACTAAAGTCAGGCGATTGCACGTAAGGTTGATCTATTCTAAAGCGTGATCGGCGACGCTCAAAACGAGGTTCCGGCGGGCGTTCGCGCTGTAGCGGCTCTGTTCGCCCTGTGTGCAATCTATCTGGGTGTCGCTGGAATTTCGATGATGGCCAGGCCCGGAAGCGTGCCCATGTCGTCGGGCGCATGGTTGCTGTTCAGCCTGGAATTGGCTGGTCCTTACATGTTTTTGCTCACGGCGGCAGCGGGCTTCGCCGTGTCCCTGGGTCTGATGAAGCTGAATAACATCGCCCGCCATGTCGCCATGCTGATTGCGATCGCTGGCATTGTCATGCTTGTGCCTCCGGTGTCGGACGCGGTGGCGCTGGCAAATGTGAAGGGCCTGATCGCCGGCGGCCTCGGAATTATCGTGCGCGTGATCGTGGCCTGGTACCTGGGACGTGCCGAAGTCGCGGAACAATTTCAGCGGCCGAGGTAGGCGACAGCCGCCCCTGGAGCGCTCCCGCCGACCCCTGCAACCCCTTGCTCACGCTGCTCTTCACAGGAATCCCACGAATGGATGCCGACCCAGGCTGCCGCACGCCTGTGACCTCGCTCACCGTCTTGATGGTCAACACGCACATTGAACCGTGATTTCTCTCATATTCCCGTTCGCCAATCTGACTCAAGATGCCTTGGCGCGGCGAAGTTCTCTTCGCGCAGCGCGATGAGCTGAATCCGGGTAGTGCGCAATTGCGCGCCCTCCCACAATTGAACAGGCGGTAAGCGATGACGAAATCTGTGAAGCCTGAGAATACTATCCAGTCTCACCTGGAAGCGGCGGGGGTGTCTCGCCGCGCTTTTTTGCGTTTGTGTTCCGTGATCGTCGCCACCGCCCCTGCGGGAATGGCCTTGGCGAAGGCCGGCTCGGTAGCGGAGATAGCGGCGAAAATCGGCAAGGCTCGCCGGCCTTCGGTTATCTGGCTGCACTTCCAGGATTGCACGGGGTGCACGGAGACGATGCTGCGCACGTCCGCGCCCGACGCCGCATCCTTGATTCTCGACATCATCTCACTCGACTACCACGAGACTCTGATGGCGGCATCGGGTGCGCAAGCCGAGGCCGCGCTGCAAAAGGCGATGACAGACAACGCCGGCAAATACGTCCTCGTGGTCGAGGGCGCAATTCCAACGCGCGACGACGGTATCTACATGCAGATGGGCGGCCGCCCTGCGGTGCAGGTCGTGAAGGAAGCCGCGTCAAAGGCTGCCGCAGTTATCGCCATGGGATCGTGCGCGTCATGGGGCGGCGTGCCCTCTGCCGATCCCAATCCGACTGGCGCAGTCGGAGTCGACACGGTGATTTCCGGCAAGCCGATTGTGAACCTGCCCGGCTGTCCTCCCAATCCCTACAACCTGCTGGCGGTGGTTCTTGAGTACGTGACCATGAACCGGCTGCCCGAACTCGACGATCTGCGGCGCCCCATCTTTGCCTACGAGCGCGTGATCCACGAGAACTGCCCGCGCCGGGCTCACTTCGATGCCGGCCGCTTCGCCAATGCCTTCGGCGATGAAGGCCATCGCAAAGGGTGGTGCCTTTACAAGCTTGGCTGCAAGGGCCCAGTGACTCATGCGGCCTGTTCGACACGGCACTTTAACGAAATCCCGGGCACGTGGCCGATCGGGCTCGGCATCCCGTGTCTTGGATGTACTGAGAAAAACGTGGTCTGGAAGATCCCGACGACGGAGACGGTGCCCATCCACATGGCCACGCCGCCAGATACGTACCCGCCGATCTATAGCGGCGCAGGAGAAATCAAGACGGGCGCAGCCGTGCTGGTCGGCGCGATTGCGGGAGCGGTCGGAAGCGCGTCGTGGGTGGCTTCGCAGCGTTTCCGGAGCAGCAGCGAAGCGGGTATGGAACGAATCTCAGCCGATCGAGCACACGCCGAGAAGGACGCTTCCGGCACCAGGAAAGAGGACTAACGTGGCCATCACCCGGCGAGAACTGATGACAAGGGTCGCGGCGGTGAGCGTTCCCGCGGCCGTGGCCGTGACGGTCGGGACCGATGCTCTGCATGCCGGCGACGAGAAGCCGCTCATTCCAAGCGCAGCTGTCGGTCTTCTCTATGACGCGACCATCTGCATTGGCTGCAAGGCCTGCGTGGCCGCGTGCGCGGAGGCGAACGACACGCCTCCCGATACCCGTGGCGATGGCCTGCACCAGGCTCCCACCGATCTGAACGAACTCACGCGCAACGTGATCAAGCTCTACAAGCCCACGGACGGCTCGCCAGCATCGTTCGTCAAGCGGCAGTGCATGCATTGTCTCGATCCAGCCTGCGCGGCCGGATGTCCCTTCCAGGCACTGCACAAAGACCCCGAGACAGGCATCGTTTCCTGGGTCGCGGAAAGGTGCATTGGTTGCCGTTACTGCACGATCACTTGTCCTTATCACATTCCGCGCTTCCAGTGGCAGGGGTACAACCCGCGCGTGACCAAGTGCGAATTGTGCAGCCAGCGTCTTGAGCAAGGCCTGAAGCCGGGCTGCACGAGCGTCTGCCCCACCGGCGCGGTAATTTTTGGGCCACGCACGGTGCTGTTAAGCGAAGCCAAACATCGCATCAAGGAGCATCCGGGACGCTATTACGAGGACAAAGTGTACGGCGAGACGGATAACGGAGGCACGCAGTCGCTCTACCTGTCGCGCGTGCCGTTCGAGGATCTGGGGTTGCCCGAACTGGGGCCCGAGTCGGTGCCGGCGAGAACGCTGCGCTGGCAGCGGCGCTTCTACCAGTACTTTGCTCTGCCCGCGCTCTTGTACGCCGGATTGGTGCAGGTGATCCGCACCAGGTTGAAGGGACATGAGGCGGAAGCTCACGAACACGAGAAGGAAACCGGATTGAGGGCGCAATTATGAGCGCAATAACGAGCAATCAATTTAAAACGGAAGACCGGTGGGAGCGAGCGATTCCCGTCTATGGGTTTCCGGTCGTCACGCCTTTCTTTCTCGTATTAGTTGCGCTGACTCTGGTGGCTTTCCTGCTGACGGGATATCGCGAACTGGCGGGCCTGGGGCCGGTGAGCGGCATGAACGACGCGTTCGGCTGGGGAATCTGGAAGACCTTCAACGTGATGGTGCTGACCGCGCTCGGCTCGGGCGCATTCGCGGTGGGCATAGCGGCTTGGGTATTCAAGCGTAAGAAGCTGCACTCGCTCATGCGGATGGCGCTGCTGACTAGCTTTCTGGCGTATGCCTGCGGCCTGCTGTTGCTGGGTATCGATGCAGGGCGCCCGTGGAACTTCTACTGGATCGTCTTTCCCTGGAAATGGAATATGCACTCGCCGCTGGCGGAAGTTGCGATCTGCATGTCGATCTACGCGATGATCCCACTGGCGGTCGAAAACCTGCCTCCTCTGCTGGAGCGGCTCTGGTATTTCGATTCGCGGCTGAGGCCGGGCGTCGAGAGGATGGAAAAGCATCTGCATTCTATTTTCCCGTTCGTGATTGCCGCTGCGTATCTACTTCCCGGCATGCACCAATCGTCGCTGGGCGCGCTCATGTTGCTGGCTGGTGAGCGGGTTCATCCGTTGTGGCAAACGCCGTTTCTGCCGTTGCTCTATTTGGGAGCGGCCAGTTTCATGTCCTTTGGTTGCGTCGCGGGCACCACGATGCTGTGCTGCCTGCTCTGGAAGCGCGCTATGGACATGGAGGTTCTCGACGAAGCGGCGAGCATTACCTCATGGCTGATCTTCGGGTGGGCGGCCTTGCGGCTCATCGACATCGTTTTCCGCGGCGTCGTCGGCACGGCCTTTCACTTCGACCGCTTCGCGTTGGTGTTCTGGCTGGAGATGGCCTTGACGCTATACGGCGGCTGGCTCTTGTGGCGTTCCGTGATCACGCATGAAAAGAACAAGATGTTCCTGGGGTACGTTCTCAGTTCGTTTGGCGGAATGATCTACCGTTTCAGCCCCACGACGCTCGCGTTCCGGCCCAATCCGCAGGCTCTCTATTTCCCGGCAACGATCGAGGTGCTGGTGTCGCTCGGTTTTATCGCGATGGGTGTCGCAGGATTTCTGGTTGCAGTCAAAAGACTCGCCATTCTCCCCGGGCCGCTTTATCTGTGGCACGACATGGCAAGCTACTTCCGGTTCCGGCGGCCGTATATCCGCTGGACCGGGTATTTCAAGTACGGGCATTTCGGCGAAGACGAAAAGATCACCAACGATAACTCGAACTGACAGCAGGTACTATGTCGACAAAAATCACGATTGATCCGATTACGCGAATTGAAGGCCACCTCCGCATTGATGTGGAGGTCGAAAACTACGCCGTCAGTAATGCATGGGCGTCCTGCACCATGTGGCGCGGGATTGAGACCATCCTGCGCGGACGCGATCCGCGCGACGCCTGGATGTTCACGCAGCGTTTCTGCGGCGTGTGCACAACCGTGCACGCCATGGCCAGCGTGCGCGCCGTGGAAGACGCGCTCAAACTGCCGGTGCCCGCCAACGCGAACTATATTCGCAACATGATCCTGATTGCGCACGCTCTGCACGATCACATCGTGCATTTCTACCAGCTGTCGGCGCTCGATTGGGTCGACATCCTGCAGATCCCGAAAGCCGATCCGGCGGCTGCGTCCAAGCTGGCGGAGACCATTTCGCCCTGGACACGCAATTCGCGCAACGAGCTGAAAGCCGCGCAGGATAAGGTGAAAGCGGTAGCGGCGAGCGGCCAACTCGGCATCTTCCAGAACGGCTATTGGGGCCATCCCGCGATGCGGCTTTCTCCCGAAGTGAACCTGCTGGCCTTCACACACTATGTGCAGGCGCTTGAGTATCAGCGCAAAGCGCTGCAGGTTGTGGGAATGCTTGGAGGGAAGACGCCGCACATCCAGAATCTGGTGGTGGGTGGCGTAGCCAATGCGATCGATCTCGATAGCCAGAGCGCACTCGGGATGGACAAACTGGAGCAGATTCGCGTGCTGCTGGCCGAAGTCGCACAATTCATCCGCGAGGTTTATCTGGTCGATGTATGCGCGGTCGCAGCCATGTATCCGGAGTGGTTCAAGATTGGCAGCGGCGTGACTAACTATCTCGCGGTTCCGGACCTGCCGCTCGACAGCAACGCGGGCTCGTACGATCTGCCCGGCGGCGTGATCATGCAGGGCAATATCGGCGGAGTGCAGCCCTTCAAAACCGCCTCCGATGCGATCTTCCGCGAGTCGGTCACCGAGGATGTGACACACGCCTATTACGAGGGCGAGAAACCGCTTCATCCTTGGCAAGGAGAAACCGAGCCACAGTTCACCGGATGGGACGGCGAGAAGAAATACTCCTGGGTGAAGTCGCCGCGCTACAAAGGACAGCCGATGCAGGTTGGTCCGCTGGCGCAAGTACTAGTCGGCTACGCGCAAGGACATCAACTGACTAAGAAGTATGCCGACCTCGCGCTGGGTCAGGTTTCCGCCATTGCGAAAGTGAACGCCACGCCAGCGCTGATGCATTCGACGCTGGGACGCCATGCCGCGCGCGCCATTCGCGCCGCCATGCTCGCCGAATTGGCCGACAAGCACTGGCAGCTGCTGGTCGACAACATCGCGAAGGGCGATCTTACGGTTCACAATCAGCCGGTATTTCCTTTCGGCGAAGTCGAGGGCGTGGGAACGCACGAAGCTCCGCGAGGCACGTTGTCGCACTGGATCGTGATCAAAGGCGGGAAGATCAAGAACTATCAGGCGGTTGTGCCCTCGACGTGGAACGCCAGTCCGCGCGACGAAAACGGCGCGCATGGACCTTACGAAGCGTCGCTGCTGCATACGCCGCTGGCTCGTCCGGAGGAACCGCTCGAAGTGCTTAGAACCATTCACTCGTTCGATCCGTGCATGGCATGCGCGTGCCACACGTTCGATCCCTCGGGACGGCAGATCGCTCGCGTGAAAGTGCTGTGAAGTAGTGCGCGTGTTTGCCGTTGAATGCGCGCTGAACAACGACGCAATGTGAAGGTGTACAGATGAAGATCACGATTGGCGGAATTGGCAGCGTGCTTCTGGGAGACGACGGCGTTGGTCCGTTCGTCGCGGGCATACTGGACTCCGGCTACTGTTTCGGTGAGAGCGTGACAGTGGCGGATTTGGGCACGCCAGGACTGGATCTGGTCGCGCACCTTTCGGGTATCGACGCGCTTATCCTTATCGATTCCGTCAAGAACGACGCTCTTCCTGGAACTGTGACGTTGTATCGAAAAGACGATATTCTGCGCCATGGCCCAGCGCCTGTGCGCATGGATCCTCATTCCCCGGCGCTTTCGGAATCGTTGCTGATTGCCGAACTTGCCGGCGAAGGTCCAAAAGATATTTTGCTGATCGGCGTCACGGGCGAACAGTATGAAGTTGGCGCAGAGCTGAGTGTGGCTGCAAAACAAGCCGCATCGCAAGCCGTGGACCAGGTGTTGCTGGAGTTGGACCGGCTTGGGATTTCCTATTGGAAAAGCCGCAAGAAACCCTACTCGGCCTGGTGGAGTCCCTTAGCCGAGGCGCATCCGGCGAGCGATCCGCGCCCGAATACGCTGCCCGTCCTGACCGCAGTTTAAGCGGAGTGTCCCGCTACCGCGTGCCGAGCACGGACTTCACGCTCGGCGACAAACCAATCCCGATTCGGATCGCCTGCCAGGCCATTGCGCTGAAGGTAAAGCTCATACGCGCGGTGGCGGATTTCCTCATCCAGATTCGCGCCATTCGTGTTCGCACTCGTCTTGCCACCATTCACAGGCTTGGCGGATGCGGTTTCGCGGACTTGCTGCGCTGCCGGAACCGTCGTGGCCTGAACTGTCGCGGGCTGAGTCGCCGCAGGCTGAACCGTCGTAGCCTGAGTAACGGTGGGGTGAACAGCGGATGTTTCCGCCGCTGGAGCGGCTTTCTTGGTGCGGGTGGTGCCAGTGTTTTTTCTAGCCATGCAGTACTCCTTCTAGGAAGTTCGAGTAATGGTTGTTATGGCACAATCCGTGACCCAGACGCGGACCGCCTGGCGAAATGTGCGCAATGAATGATGCTTTTACTATAACGCGTATGCCTGTGGAAGTGATGTATAGCGTGTAAAAAACGTATAAAGATAAGCACTCTTTGGGACGTGTCTGTGCGTGTCGGCGGAGAGAAGCGAACGCCAGTACCGTCGTAACTTGTAGAACCATCTCGCCCCGCCGCAGGATAGACGGGGAGAAAATTTATCAATTCCTATTATGGCATCCATCAATAATCAAGGACTCGGAGTCAAGACGGCCAGAGCGGAGATCGCGGATCTGGAACGCATGGTTGCTGACGCGCCCAGCGTAGAGCGGGCGTGTGCGAAGCTGGCACAGGTGCTCCACGTCCATCGCGGTGAAATCGCTCTGCTGAGATTGGAAAAGGGCAGTCTGCGCTTCATTTATCCGGTGGAGCTGCGTTCCGCGGGCGAGTTGCCGCTGAGCGGATCGGCGGTAGCCGCGCGCACGGCCGCGACGCGCACTCCGTTGCTCTCGAATGCGTTCATGCAGGTGCGCCATGCCAGCTTGTTTGAGGCGGTGAGGCTCACGACCGAAGAAGACAAGCGCATGGAGCAGATGCCGATTCAGAAAATCATGTCGGTCCCGGTCACAGGGGAGAACGGAAGCACGATCGGCGTGGTGCAGGTTTCGCGCAAAGGACTGGACGCGTCGCTCGCAGGTCCGGACTTTTCTTCCGACGATTTGAAACTTCTCGAAAAAGCCGCCAACGTTCTGGCGCGCATGCCGTTCATGCAAGAAGGCGCTGCGCTGTAGGCGTCTGGCAAGTATTCTTAGCAAGGAAATCGCTGAAGCTCCGTTTTTCGGCTCTCGCTTTTCGGCGCTCGGTATATCCCAACACCCGTTTATGGATGGTTATGAATGCGTTTGGGGGTCCCCCCCTATAGTCGGTCTATTGGAATCAAGACTTTAGCGGCGAATTTTTTCAAAGTCTTGATTCGCAATGAGTTATCAGTAAAGTCTTGATTACACATTAGTTGGAGCGAATTCCTGCTCAATCTTGTCATTCCCCTCGTTGTTCCTCACCCTTTTTGCGTGAGCGCGGACGGCGGATTTCATCCTATCTGTGCCGCCCGGTTCCGGTCGCAGTGCTGGATCGATTCTTTCCTTATTCGCTCGAGTTGTCTATGACGTGGGACACATTGAATTTGTGATGAATCGGGCGGGCAGAGCGTGGGCGCGTTTTGCGGCGCGCAGGCTTTAGTGTGTGCGCCAGAACTGGGCCGTCCCTCTGGGACTTTTGTTGCTTTTCCCACTTTAAGCGCGGGGCTAAGGTGGCTCGCCCCTTCGGGGTTGTATTTCGGCGGTTGCAACACCGATGGTTGTAATACCGCATTTCCGATGGTTGCAACACCTCCGTATTCTTCGGAGATGAGCTATCACGCACACACTTTAACCCGTCATCAGGCGGAAGCCTTGGATGCGGTCGGTTTGGCAGCTTCTGCGTGAGCAGGCGCAGCAGTCTTAGGAGATGGTGCTGGCGCAGGTGTGGGTGCCGCGGTTGCGACGATTCCCAGGTCGAGATCAACAAGCGACACCGAAATACCAAGGCTCACGGCGATCTGGGAAGGAGTCTGGCCGTGTTGACTCAATTGGCTAACCTGTGCGGACTGAGAAAGGGTGACTTGATCCGAAGGCTGCGGCTCCTGGGGCGGCGGAGTTGCCGCGGAGCTTGCGGCCGAGGAGGATGTATAAGCTGATTGAGAAGGGAAGGTGCCGGACACCGAGATTGTCATGGAAGACCCCTTTCTGTGCATTCTGCTAATCGGCACATAAAAGCCATTTCAGTAGTCCCCCGGAGAGTACTCGATGCATCGCAGGACCAGGGCCTCATGACTGTTTTTCATGGCGACGATCGTCGGCGAAGCTTAGGGCCATGACCGCATGTTTTTTTCCACTTTGGTTGGCTGCGCGAAGAGCGAGGCGCCCGTTCGACAAGCTCAGGGCAGGCTCTCGGAACAGTCGGCAAGGTGCCGGCGCTACGCTCCGAATGTGCGGCAATAATCTAGCGGTCTAAGCACTGGTTGTTGCAAAAGCCGATTACACGTATTGACCGACCCGATCGCCGCTCATCGGATTCTCATCACCATCCTCTTAGGAAGGCTTGCGGGTAGGTCATGAGATCGGACAAATCTCTACTCTTCTTTGCGTTAGGGGCCTTTCTTGCCTGGAGCTGGACGGCTGGACTTTGGTAGCTCAAGTGCTTCTCCCTATACCCATGGGTAACGGATTTCTTTTGGCGGAAACTGCAACTCCGGCCTTTCCCGTTGGCAGGGCGGAGGCGGGCGCGGTTAACCGCCCGCGGCAGATACCGGAGGCAGCAGCGCCGTCGCTCGACGATCTGCAAAGGTTCTCGCTAGGGCTCCGTCGCCCCACTGGATATGTTCCTCCAGAAGAGCTAGTGAAAACCTTCGACAGGGAACTGGAATTCTGCTCAGTCGTTTCCTTCGACATCTTCGATACTTTGTTGATTCGATATGTGGAGCACCCGGAAGATGTATTTACCCACTTAGCCGATCACCCCGCCTTCAAAGCGCGCGTGTTTGCGGCTCCCATAAGCGCGATGAGAAAGACTGCCGAGGCTCGGGCCCGGCGAATCGCCCTCGAAAAGATAAAGTCTTCGGAAGTTAATCTCGAAGAAATCTACGGCTGTTTCTGCGACATGAATGGTCTTTCACGAGATTTGGTTCCTTGCTTTATCGAGGCCGAAGAGCAGATCGAGCGAAAGCTATGCGTGGCAAACAACGTGATACTCGGCCTTTATCGCAAGGCGGCGGCATCAAAGCGCATCATCTATGTTTCCGACATGTATCATGGAAGCGCTTTCCTGGCTTCCCTCCTGCAAGAGAATGGGTTCGCAGTGAATCCCGGGGATCTTTTTGTCTCTTCCGAACATCGGGTGACTAAGTACGATGGCAAGCTCTTTAGATTGGTCGTGGAACAACTTGAGGCGCCAGTAGAGCAGATTCTTCACGTTGGAGATCATCCGCTTTCGGACTATCGGGGAGCTAAGCGGCTTGGTTTGCGGGCTCTGTTGCACCCTTTTCGTGCTTCCTCGCAGAATCCGCCGGCCGCCGATAACCGTGCGACGGCTGCTCTTCAGTCGTATCGCCGCGGAATGTCCCGCGCGGCGAACTGTAACTTTGCCGATAAGACGTTCTACTGGAAGATCGGATACCGGACTTATGGACCCCTGTTGACTGGCTTCTGCCAGTGGCTTGGAACGCAGTTGCGCGAGGATGGAGTCAAGCAAGCATGGTTCGTCTTGCGAGACGGCGAGATACTCAAAAAAGTCTTCGAGGCTCTGTTTGCGAACGACGAGGGCATGCCGAAAGTATCGACGTTGCTGCTCTCTCGCCGGGCTCTACTAATGCCGATTGTGGAGGCGGCTTCCGAGTATGCGGTTCCCAAACTGCTCTACGGCGCGACGACGATTCGGGACCTATTCGAACGATTGTGTCTTGATCCGCAGCTCTTCGCAACTGAAATCGCCCAGTGCGGTTTCTCCTCACTGAATGCCGTAATCGACCCGAGCAGGGGCGATCAATACAAGATCTTTTCTCATCCGGTTCTCATCAAGGCGTTGGCAGACCGTTCTGTGCAGGAGCGCACAGCGCTGTTGGCATTCTTGCGACAGGAGGGGGTATTAAACACCCAGAATGTTGCGATGATCGACGTCGGATGGTGTGGAACCATCCAAGCGGCATTGCAAGTGTTGCTTTCCGGAGCCGCTCCCGAGGCACAGGTTACCGGATATTATCTTGGAACGACCAAACTTGCCTCCGGACTGCGACAGCGATCCTATGCGGTGAGTTGCGGTGAACCAAGACAGTTGATCGAACTGCTTTACCCTCATTCATTTCTGCTGGAGAGTTTCACCACAACCAGTTCGGGAAGCCTGTTTTATTTCGAGCTACAGGGTAAGCGGCCGGTACCGGTGTTCCAACCGCGAGATATCTCGGACGAACAATGCCGATTCCTCAGCGAAATGCACGAGGGCGCGGTTGCCTTTGCCCAGGAATTCCGCGAGCGCTCTTCCGATTTCCACTTCGCTTCCCTAACGCCAGAAATAGCCCTGGAGAGCTATTTGCAACTCCTTACCCATCCAACAGCGGAGGAGGCCCTTAAGCTTGGGGCACTGCAGTACGGTGAGAGCATGGGTTCGAAAAAGGTCAGCTATCTGGCGCAGTGGCCGGCGTCGGCGACAACTGTCGAGAAAATGTGGGACAGCTATGAGAATAGCCTATGGAAAATGGGCATGATTAGACAAGTCAACAGTCAGTCCGCCGCGGTGCGAACCCTGCTGTGGATCAATCAGGCAGACTAGAGCCGATCCATACGTTGCCCCCAGGAATCCTTCTACATACTTGTGCTCTGGGTAGATGCTTAGAGAAAGTAGTTGTATTTTGCAGGCCGCAATCGGCCCGAGGAAGACCCTTTTGGAAAATGCACGCTGCTTGCGCTGTAACCGGGAACTGGAGTCGGGGCGGAAGTTCGTTGCGATCTATATGTTCGCGCAGACGGTTGGGATCAAGCCGCGGCAAAAATCGGCGGCGCATCGGATCGTCTTCTGCCCGCAATGCTCGGTCTCATTAGCACTGGGGCTTTCGCCGGAGGGCGCGCTCAACGTCGCGGCCTGGGATATGATTCGCGATCTGGTGAGTTCCGACCCAGCATTGAATCAGGCAGCATGGGAGAATTTGCGCGGAGTCGTTCGCTTATTGGAGGCCGACGAATCCGAATCCGAGCCGGAGCAGCGATCGGATGCGTGGGTGAACTTCAGCCGCGCGGTATAGCTGGGCGAGCCGTTTTTCGGGGGCAAACGGCCCGCGTTGATTTGTGGGATCGGAACGCGCTGACAGCCCGCCCTATCCCCGTTTGGCCTGAATGCGCAGCAAAGCCGCGACCAGCGCGTCGATTTCTTCGCACGTGTTATAAAACGCGAGCGACGGACGCACGGTGGACTCAACCCCCATACGGCGCAGAATCGGCTGAGCACAGTGATGGCCTGAGCGCACCGCGATTCCTTCCTCGTTGAGTGCGACGCCTACATCTTCTGTGCGAACGTCGTCGAGAACAAAAGAGAGTACACCAGCCTTTTCATGGGCGGTGCCGATCAGCTTCAAGCCAGGCACCGTGAGCAGGCCTGCGGTGGCATAGTTCAGAAGCTCGTGCTCATAAGCGGCAATGCTCTCGATGCCAACCTGTTCGACATAGTCGAGCGCGGCGCCGAGTCCAACCGCATCCGCGATATTCCCAGTGCCCGCTTCAAAGCGCGCTGGCGGAGTCTGGTAGACGGTTCTCTCGAAGGTGACATCCACAATCATGTTGCCGCCGCCTTGCCATGGCGGAGTGTTTTCGAGGACCTCGGTTTTTCCGTAGACCACGCCGATTCCAGTCGGGCCGAAAACCTTATGTCCGGAAAAGACGTAGAAGTCGCAGTCCAGGGCCTGCACGTCAGTTCGCATGTGGGAGACGGCCTGCGCACCGTCGACAACCACACGTGCGCCATGCCGGTGAGCCATCTCGACCATCTCGCGTGCGGGCGTGATCGTTCCGAGGGCGTTCGAGACATGGCTGAATGACACGATACGGGTGCGCGGGCTCAGCAACTTTTCATACTCTTCCAGGATCACTTCACCGCGATCGTTGACGGGGGCTACGCGGAGGCGTGCGCCCTTCTCGGAACACAGTTGCTGCCATGGCACGATGTTGGCATGGTGCTCAAGCCAGGTGATAACGATCTCATCGTCTTTCTGAACATGGCGATGGCCCCAGCTCTTGGCAATGAGGTTGATGCCTTCGGTTGTACCGCGAACGAAGACGATCTCCCGCGTGGAAGAAGCGTTGATGAATCGGCGTGTCTTTTCCCGCGCGCTCTCGTAGGCGTCGGTGGCTCGCGCTGCGAGCGTGTGGGCGGCGCGATGGATGTTCGAATTCTCGTGACGGTAAAAGTACGACACGCGATCGATGACCGCATTCGGTTTCTGCGTGGTGGCGGCATTGTCGAGCCAGATCAATTGCCGGCCGTATACACGCTCCTGCAAGATTGGAAAGTCCTGCCGGATCAACCGCGGATCGAGTGGCCGCTTGGCGACTCCGAGTTCAGCCGGCTCCAGATCTGGACGGAACTCGAACGACTCCACGCCCGACGGCAGACCATCGGCCGGCGGCGCGGCTTGAACACTACTCGGTGCAGCACCTAAGACCTGAATCCCGGGGACCTGTGGCGCGAATACCGACTGACCGAGCGGTGCGCGCAGATCGGTTTCCGCAGGAAGTTGCGTGGGTATCGACGACGGCAGGAC
>JBAVYO010000166.1:0-18700 GCA_049698855.1 Terriglobales bacterium | reverse complement strand
CGCCTTGATTGCGTAGTTGAGTCGAGAAGAGTATTACAGGCTTCAGTTTCTGGCCAGCCGCGTTCAGGAGCCGGTCGAGTGGAGGATAGTAGGATGTCTCGGCAGTCGCAGAGCCGGTGGAGCGAACGGCGCGCAGGTCGGAAAGGTATTCCGCGACAGTGTATCTGGAAGGCATTCGCTTTCATGATTGCATAGGGGCAGAGTTATCGTGGGTGCGGGTTTTGATCCCTCAGTGTTGCGGGTGCCCGAGACAATGCGGGTGCCCCAGTCATTCGCGCTCTTTGCGAATGACTGGGCTCTCGACTCCGGCAAAACCCTCGACCCGGACAACGCTTATTTCCCCTCGATCCCAGATCGCCCATTGGGACAATGAAGGGTAGAAAACGTCAAAGGCGAACATTAGGACAACATCTGCCGAATAGAGGCAAAAGACAACGAGAGGGTGAATGTTTGGCTTGAGTGGGAAAATTCGGAGAGTTCACAGGAAATAAGCTCCTTCCCGTGATCCATACAATAGAATGTCATGGAACCGCCCAAACACCTAGAGAATTATTAGGCCTTTTTGTCTACTTTCGTACCCCCTAAAAACCCCCTCAAATGTCTACTTTAGTACCCCCTACTAAAGTAGACGTTTTTGCCCCTCGTGTGCCCTAAAGACTGCCCTCTCGTTACGCGTTGCCTTGCTCCCCGCGGCAATCAGGCTTCCACCTCAGCGGGTTCAAACATGGTGCGCTTATCGCAGCGGCGAACCGCTGTGCCACCCCGTCGGCACACAGAGGTCCTGACGCCCCTACACGTCATCTCCTCCTGCTACAATCGCTAGCTCCATGATTCAAGGGAACTTCCTGTTCTACATAGACGTATCTAGTCTGTGTTGTTAGGCAGTTGGCGAACGATTTGCGGGGTCTGGTTTGGATGATACCCAGGTTGTCGGATTGCTGGTCCGTCGCTGCGTTGGAGGCGATGCCGCGGCCTGGGAGGAGATTGTCCAGCGCTACCACCGGCGCATCTACAACGTCTGCTACCGCTTCGCCGGCGATGCCGAGAATGCGCAGGACCTCACGCAGGAAGTCTTCATCAAGATGTACCGCACCCTGAGCACCTATGACTCCGGTAAGGGCGCGTTCATGACCTGGGTCACCACCATCACGCGCAATCTGCTGGTCGATCATTTCCGCAAAACCAAGGGCGACCGGATCACCGATTCGATTGATCAGCCGGTTTCCGAGCATGAGGACGCACAGCCGCTGAGCGAGCAGATCGCCGACCGGGCGCTGCCTCCAGATGCGCATGTAGCCAGCCGGGAGACGCGGGAGATGGTGCATTTGGCGCTGCAAAAGCTGTCTCCGGAACTGCGTGAGGCGGTGATTTTGCGCGACCTGCAGGACATGGACTACCGGGAGATTGCCACGGCGCTGAAGGTTCCGGAGGGGACTGTGAAATCGAGAATTAACCGGGGGCGAGCGGAACTTGCGCGCCTTCTACAACGTACCTATAGGCAGGTGATCTGATGTCAGAGGAAAACAAAAACGGGATGGCTTGTCCGGAGTTCGACGGGCTGCTGACGGATGCCATGGAAGGGCAGCTGACGGGCCTGATCAAAGAGCGCTTTGACGCTCATCGCCGAATCTGCACGGTGTGCGGTCCGCTGTTCGCGGATGTGCAGGCGGGGCAGCAATGGCTGAGGGCGCTGGAGGCAGTCGAGCCTCCGGCGCATCTGGTGCACAACATTTTGGCCGCCACGACGGGCGTGGTCAGCACACGCATGGCGCCGGCTTCGGCGGGCGCAAGCACGACTCCGCTGGGCGAACGGGCGCGCGAGTGGTGGGACGCATGGCTCGCACCGGTCACGGCGTTTGTGCGTCAGCCGCGGTTTGTGATGTCCTTCGGCATGATCTTCTTCACATTTTCGTTGGTGGTAAGCGCCGCTGGCGTGAAGCCGAAGGATGTGGCGAAGATCGACCTGAGGCCGTCCGCGCTGCGTCATGCCTACAATGACGCGCAAATCAAAATTGTGCAGTACTACGACAACATACGGTTCGTGTACGAAATCGAATCGAAGGTGCGCGAGCTGAAGCGGGCCACTACGCCTGCCGAGCCCGGTCCCCAGCCGAAAAAAGAGATTCGCAACAACGGCGACACCAGTGGAGAGCCGGATCAGAAACAGGATCGCAATTACTCCATGGAGGATGATCAAACAGTGTTAGCGGCTCTGACAGGATCCGATGCTGGTAGCAATTCAAAAGCTTCGAGCTATGAGCTTCGAGCCGCGAGCAAGCAAGTGTTTGCTCATAGCTTGCAGCTCGTCGCTCCTAGCTACGGGAGGTTTGTATGAACTGCGCCTATCATGCCGATCAGTCAGCGGTGGCGTATTGCCGCACATGCGGGAAAGCGCTGTGCGCGAACTGCACGCGTCCGGTGCGGGGAGTGATTTATTGCGAGGATTGCCTGGGAGCGAAGATGCAAGGGACCGCGCCTGCGGCGGCTGTTCCTCCACCTGCCGGGACGCCGTATCAGCAATTCATGGATCAGGGGCTTGGTATGAAAGTGGCACCCGGTCCCGCTTCCGGTCCTAACCCAACCGTGGCCGGAATTCTGGCTGGATTCTTCCCTTTCGGCGTGGGGCCGGTTTACACGGGCCAGTACGCCAAGGGGTTGGTGCATCTCGCCATCTTTGCCTTGCTGGTGGCCGGGATCAACGTCGGCAGCGAACACGACTCGGGCGCCTTGTGCGCATTCTCGGTCATCGGACTGATCTTTTTCATTGTTTACCAGATCATCGATTCGGTGCGCAGTGCAAAGGCCATTCAAGCGGGCCTGCCAGCGCCCGATCCTTACGGATTGGCTGCCACGTTTGGCGCAGGCACGAAGCTTGAGAGCAACAAGGCTCCAATAGGCGCCATTGTGCTTATCCTGCTTGGCGTTCTATTCCTGCTGAGCACCATGGGAGTCGAGCTTGGCCTTGACCGTTTCTGGCCACTCATTCTCATCGGAGTCGGCGGCTGGCTGTTTGCTCGCAATTGGGGACTGACGGGGTCCTGCGCAGGACGTTGCCAGTGCGCTCGTTGCCGATCTTGCAAGCTAATGGGTCCAGCTGTGCTGGTGACATTGGGATTCCTTTTCCTTTTTGAAACGCTGGGCAGAGTCGGCTTCCACCGCACCTGGCCGATCCTGCTTCTGGTGATCGGAGGAGTGAAACTTTTCCAGAGCAGCGCCTCGACTGAGGGACACATCGTTCTGCCGCCGCCGGATTTATCGATTCCGCCGGCAGGCATTCCTCCGGCGAGCGTTCCTCCGCCGCCCGATCCACCAGCACCGCCATCTGCTCCGAGTGAGGTGAGTCATGGCTAATCCTGTTATGACGCCAATTCCGCCGCAACCACCAATGCCACCACGCCCACCGCGTTCGATTGCCGGGGCGATTGTCCTGATCCTGCTCGGCATCATGTTCCTTATGGGCACGATGGGCCTCGCCAACTGGCACGGACTCGGTCTGTTGTTCGGCAAGTTCTGGCCGCTCCTGCTCATCCTCTGGGGCATCATCAAGCTCGTTGAGCACGAGCAGTGCAAACGGGCTGGTGTTCCCGGCCGCGGCATCGGAGTGGGCGGCGTGTTCCTCGTGCTGTTTGTGATTATGGCCGGGTTGATTGCCACCGGAGTCACCCACGTGGATTGGGGGAACCTTCGCGATCATCTTCAGATCGACGATAGCGATTTTAACGATATGTTCGGCGGCTCGACGTTCAATTACAACGGCGACCTGACCAATCCTTTGCCCGCCGGAGCAAACCGGCTGGAGATTAACGACGATCGCGGAACGGTTACCGTCAACGTCTCCGACGACAAGAATGTGCGCGTGAATTGGCGCAAGAAAGTTCACGCGGAAAACCAGCAGCAGGCTGACGACTACAACAAGAAGACTGAAATCACCTTCGTCCCCTCAGGCAAAGGAGCGGTGCTGAACGCGAACACACAAGCGGCTGGCGAGAAGGGCATCAGCACTGACATCGATGTGTATGTGCCTCGCGAGCTTGCGATCGCCATCACTTCCCGTCATGGCGATATCACCGTGAACGGCATGGGCAGCGGAGTCGAAGTCAACCATCAGCATGGCGAAGTGAATATCAACGACCTGGTGGGGAACGCGACTCTCAACGTGGAGCATAGCTCGGCGCGGCTGCAGCATGTTAAGGGCGACGTAACGATCCAGGGCCACGTCAACGAAGTGGACGTCGAAGACGTGGACGGCGCCGTGCATCTGGAAGGCGAGTTCATGGAGAGCACACGGCTGGTGCACATCAGCAAGACCGTCGGCTTCCACTCCTCGCGCACTGACATGGAGTTCGCGCGGCTCGATGGCCGGCTCGACCTGGATTCAGGCGACCTGCGCGCCGATTCGCTCCTCGGGCCCCTGCGGCTGACCACACGCTCGAAAGATATTGCCCTCGAGGGCTTGTCCGGAGACCTGCGGCTGGAAGATACAAACGGATCGGTCAGCATAGGGTTGCAAAAGCCGGGCAACATTCAGATCGACAACCGCAAGGGCGACGTGCAGATCACAGTACCGCCGAAGACCGCGCTCAAGGTTGAGGCGCGCACGCACGAAGGCGATATCCAGAGCGACTTCGACGAGATCAAAGTGGACAGCCAAGGACGTCAGGCAAGCGCGAGTGGTTCGATTGGAACGAACGGCCCGCGCGTTGCGATCAATTGCGATAAGGGGGATATTGAGATTCGCAAGGGCACGGTAGCAGTCGCGCCACCTGCGCCGCCGGAGCCGCCAGCAGTCCCGGGAAAGCCGACAAAAGCGCTGCCCGCACCGAAGGCGAAGCCGGTGGAGAGCGAGAACTAGGCTTTTGGCTTTGGCCATTAGACTAATTCTCGCTATTGGCTTTAGCGCGGATTCCGAATCTCATTCTACCTGCGTGGATGCAGTCGCCAAGAAAGCCTACAGGGGATGCGCTCAGCCGAGCGCCTGAGCACGTTCCCGAGTTCCTTTCGCGGGCATACGATTGAAGGCACCTTCGCGCCACAGTTCGTGAATCTTCGCCGGAATCCAAAGGCTGAGGACATTCACGACAGCGACAATCAGTCTGGCTTTTCCCGAAAATCCCGTCAGCGCGTGTTTTTCAGTGCTCGTGATCAGCAGGGAGAATGCGACCACTTGCAAAGAGTGGCGACCCAAGAAGTTCACGAAACGGCAGAAACCAACTTTCATCAGTTTGAGATCCACTGTGCGAGGCACGCACCAGACGAGATAACCGAGGCACGCGGCGTCGAGGAACCTGATCGGATTGTGATTGGGTCTGGCGCTGAACTCCAGCAGCGGATGCCGTCCCAGAAGCGCGAGATGCCGGTCGATCAACAGCGGCACGGCCACTAGCAGACATGCCACCTGCCAACCAGCGGATTTCTTAAGGCCGCACTCGCCGGACTGCACACCGCGGTATCCGAGATATTGCCCGGCGACAAAATAGGCCTGCCACGCGAAGAGGTTAAAGAAGCCGGCGGGGTGAAGGGTAAAAGCGGCCGATCCGCCTAACCCACACTGCGCACCCCCCCAAAGGCTTGCGCTGATGACGCCGACCAGCCACGCGCGGCCTGCCACGAACTCGCGGAGGACAAGCGGCGTCAGTGCGAGTAATACGCAATACAGGGGCAGTATCTTTTCCATTTCGCCGTGGTTCTTAAACAGTGCGCCAGCTGCGAAGGTTTGCAGCACACTCGGCATCTTTTGGAGGTCGAAGCTCGGGAAGAGAGCGGCGAGCCCGCACAGGGTTACAACTGTTATGTGAGTAAGATAAATTACGATTGCGCGGTGAAAGACTTTCTCCCGCATCGCCGCCGATCCGTAACGCGCACTTACTCGCAGGTACACCCAGCTTGACACCAATCCCGACAGGAAAATAAAGCCATCGGGGCTCGATGCGTAGCCGAACGTATATTGGGTAAACCACCTCAGAGGGTTATAGAAGTGGTCGATGGTGATGCATACCAGAAAGTAACCGCGAAGAGTATCGACTCGCCAATCACGCATCCGGCTGGAGAGAGTGCAATCTGACCTCCAGAGGATCGTTTTACATCAGCGAGTTGCGAGGGGTCGCGGCCAGCCTCTCGCAAGTATTTGCAGCTGATGGAGAACTCCGGTACCGCTGGAATTTATAAGCTCATATAACTTTCCGATAAATCGTATGCATGAGCGTCGTAGTTACTAAAGTAACTAAGTGGCACCTGAATAAGTACCGCCATGCGGCCAGCAGACCTGCAAATGGCCGGCTTCACGCGGACAGGAGTGTCCGCGCCACACAAAACCGAGCCTATGCACCGAACCGCTCCGCAGCTCGCGCCTTGGCTTTGGCAGCTTCTTCTTCCCGATTCTTGGGCGGCGCGACGGTTTCGAGCGAGTGGAGCAGACGTGTGGACACACTGGCAACTTCATCCACTGCCGCCAGGAACGCGGCTTCGTTGGCCTTGGACGGCTTGGTGAATCCGCTGATCTTTCTTACAAACTGAAGCGAAGCCGCCCGCACTTCATCATCGGTCACTGGCGGATCGAAATTGAAAAGCGTTTTGATATTCCTGCACATGATGCCCCCCTGAATCCTGCGGCCGAGGCGGAGGAATCTCACGCCCTCGAACGCCGACTGGTTTTTAACAAAAAATATCATGCCCGAAACGACCGCCGCAGCTTTCGGCGACGAATACAGGACTGCCGCAAGCTCGCGCGTAAATTGGGCAAAAGCCCAGAGCCGCGAGTGCCGAGAGCCCAGATCCAGCATGCTAGATTGAAATCATGCGCCAGATTCTGAAAAAGCGCTCGCTGCGCTTTGTATTCGCGGCGAACGTGATCTCCATGCTTGGCAGCGGCATGAATTCAGCCGCCGTGGCATGGACGATCCTTCAGAGAACTCACTCCGAAATGGCGCTGGGCACGTTTGCCGTTCTGCAGACAATTCCGGCCATGCTGATGCTGCCCTTCACCGGCGTACTGATCGACCGCGAGGACCGGCGGCGGCTGGTGATGATGCTTGACGTGGCCCGCGCCCTCGTCATCGCGGTGGTTGCGGTGCTCGCCTATCTCAACCGGGTACAGGTGTGGGAACTCTACTTGATGAACACGCTGGTAGCGGCAGGCTTCTGGATGTTTTGGCCGACCATCACCGCGCTTATCCAGGAGCTCACGCCCGAAAGCGAGTTCGTGCATTCCAACACCATGTTGTTGGCGGGCGTGCAAGGCGGATGGATGATCGCAGGCGCAATCGTGGGATTCGTCTACGAGCACATTGGATTGGGCGGCGTGCTTGTAATCGACGTCAGCACCTACGTGGTCTCGTTCCTGTGCTATTTCGCCGTCCGCCAGGGCCGGCATGTGGTGCCGCGGCCGGAGGAGTTGAAACACGATATTGAAGCAGCGGAAACTGCTGTGGGAAAGTTTTTGCGCGAGATGCGTGAGGGACTTGTGTTTCTGCGCGAACGCCGCCGCGTTGTTTTTCTTGGAACCAGTTGGGCTTTATTTCTGGGAGCGATGATGACGGGCGTGGTTGTGACCGCGCCCCTCAGCGACCGGGTTTTCCATGCGGGAGCCTCCGGTTACGGCTGGCTGAATGGAGGATGGGGCGTGGGAGCGTTTCTGAGCGCGCTCTACGCACCAGCACTCATTGCGCGAGCTGGGTCGCGCGGTTCCATCGCGGTTTCCATGCTGCTGCTGACTGTGGCGATGGCGTTATCGCCGTTCTCGCCGTGGCTGGCGGGAGCCGTGTTGCTCTATGGACTGGCGGGCTCGGCGCGCGGCGTCAGCGGCGTGGCCATGAACACCAGCCTGATGGAGCAGGTGCCTCCGCAATTCATGGGACGCGTGCAGAATACTTTTTATTTTTTCGGAATGCTGTTGCAGATCACGCTCGCGCTCTCCGTGGGTACGATTGCGTCGCGCGTGAGTTTAGCCGCCGGATTCGGCGTGATCGCCGCAGTCTATGCCATCGCCTTTGGCAGCGCATGCTGGCCGATGAAGCGGGGCCCAGAATCCGGGACCCAGTACCCAGAAGCGTTGAACCATTGAAGCAATGACGCATTGAGCCATTGAGGCATTTAACCGCCAATGTGCAACCATGCGCTGACTCAATGACTCAATTCCCTTCCGGCTGGTATATCCTTTACGTTTTCCGGTGAGGAGCTTCTTGAAATGTTTGAAGATCTAAAGGGCAAAACGGCCGTTGTTTTCGGAGTCGCCAACAAGCGCTCGATCGCGTGGGCGATTGCGCAGGGACTACATGCGGCCGGATCGAACCTGGCTATTACCTATCAGAATGAGCGCCTGGAGCAGGAGGCAAAGGACCTGATCCTCTCGCTGCCCGGCGCGGAAGCGTTCATGTGCGATGTTTCCAAAGACGGGGAAATCGCTGAATTGTTCGAAAAGCTTAAACAGCGCTATGGCAAGCTGCACACACTGGTGCACAGCGTGGCGTTCGCCCCGCCTGAGGAACTTAAGGGCGATTTCGTCAACACCACGCGCGAGGGCTTTCGCATCGCACACGACGTGAGCGTGTACTCGCTGATAGCGGTGGCGCGGGCTGCTGCGCCGCTCATGGAAGATGGCGGCAGCATGATCACCATGACCTATTACGGCGCGGAAAAAGTCGTGCCGAACTACAACGTCATGGGCGTGGCTAAGGCCGCGCTGGAATGCACGGTGCGTTATCTGGCCTACGACCTGGGCCGCAAGAAAATTCGCGTTAATGCGATTTCCGCCGGACCGATCAAAACCCTGGCCGCGCGCGGCATTTCGGGCCTGGGAGAGATGCTGAAATCGCACGCCGAGCGCGCTCCCCTGCAGCGCAATGTGGAAGTCAGCGAAGTCGGCAGTGCCGGGGTGTTTCTCGCGTCCGATGCGAGTGGCGGAATCACAGGGGAGACCATCTATGTAGATTGTGGATACAACATTATGGGGTTCTAGCTGGCCCGCATGCAGACGCTGACAGTTGCCTGCCCACGTCTAAGGGCCAAGAGATTTTGTAAATACGGAGATATCAGGACGAGATGACGAGGGGTTGCGAATGCTCCAGGTCGGGGTATCGCGCAGCCCACATCTCATAGTCAAGGGGAGGGGGGTGCGCGATGGACCATCCTTCGTTTTTGCGTGCAGTTTTTCGACGGTGGTGGGCGTTGATTAGCTCCGCCGTCCTTGCCTGTGTTGGGTTCTACGCTTTGGTCGCGAACAAGAGCGCACCGTGGACAATCGGGGCAACCGAACTTACAGCCGTCCTGCTTTTTTACATCGCCGTTTGGGGCGCATGGGAAGACGAACGAAGAGCGCGATTAGGAGCAGAGACACGAGCAGAGCACGGTAAACCGCATTTCGCTCTCGAAGCCCTCGACGGCGAGATTCACCGATTCAACCCCGGCCCGCATTTTTTCTTCATCCGAAACTGTGGGCAGCGGACAGCGAGGAACATCAGGTTCGACGCTATCGTTTCGAGGTCCGCGATATATGCAATTCGATTGGATGAAATCCCGAGCCTAGCGACCGAGGACGGGCGAATCGGTCTCACCTTTCGTTTCGGAGTGGACGACGATCACGTCTACCAAGGGTCAGTGATGCAACTCGACAATTTCTTTCTAGATAATCCATCAAAAGAAGCGAAGATGTTGTTCTCTGTGCTCATACGTTTCTTAGACGGGACGACCGAGCGGACAGAACGACACACCCTTGTCTGTGAGCCACAACCGAAGAGTGGTTTTACAATGAAGATCGCTCCGACCGTTTCAACCTAGCACTCTGCCTGCCAAAGTACAGCCTTGTTCTCATGGGATGTTACCGCTCTCAAGTGTTGGCCATTTTGGTTCGCGGCCGATTTTCATTACTTTTGACAATTTGTTGACTATGTGACGGCGGCCGCCTGACGTACTCTATCCAAAAGGACAGGATGGCATTCATGAGACAAAGACGAATTATCGAGACGGTGTTGTCCGTGATGTGTCTGTTGACACCGTGCCTGGCGCATCACATGGCGGTCGTGACCGACAAGGCAAACACGATACAAGACGTGCGCTCGGCGCAGCTGGCGAAGATATTCAAAGGGGAAGTAAAGAAATGGCCGGACGGGCGCAACCTAGTGGTCGTAATGCACGGTTCATCGGGAGACGAGATCCGCACGCTGGCGCGGCTGACGAAAATGACGGACGACGAGGTCAAGGCGATGGTTGCGGAGCACACAGATTCAATCAGGCGAGTAGCGACGGATGCCGACGTAATTGAGATGGTCGCCTCGACGCCGGGCGCGATCGGGATGGTGGAGGAGCACTCCATTACCGATCGCGTAAAAGTAATTAAGGTCGACGGCAAGCTGCCGATGGAAACTGGGTACCTGCCGCATTGAGCCTCAGCCGAGAAACAAGTTCGCGGGACGATGGCAGGGAACCCTTCACTAGAGTTTGCCCGAAGAAGCTACGTACCAACCCTGAGAGAGAAACTCCTCGATCGAGGGTTCCTGAATTCCCACCTGCACGCGCAGCTCATCGTTGAGGAAGTGGTAGGAAAGCGTTCCCGCCTTACGGTCGACGGAATCGATGCGAATACGGTTACCGTCGCGATCCGCACAGATCAGGCCTACAGCAAGATCGGCAGCTGCAATCTTCCGGACTACGGTTCCGATATTTCGGGCTATTGGCACGGAGGTCTTCGTCAGTGATTTTTCCCCGGCATTCGATGCACTGTGCGGATGCTCGATCCAGCAACGCTGGATTCAAAAGCAAGCAATTTTCGCATCCGGATCAGCGGTACGCAAACACACCACTAATCCTCTTTTACCCTTAAAAGTCTATTTTGCACAAGTTTAGGTGCATTGGCCTCCGGTTGTTTACCTTCCGCCATCGCTCGAAGAATTCGTCTAAATTCCATTTGAACCTCCGCCTGCAGTGTGCTAGCTTTTAACAGAATTGTAATAATTGAGGAGGTCTCGCAGGATGCTTACCCCGAGAGATCAACTCCTGGCCGGTCATGAAGAATTCCAGCGACTGGCTCAGGAGCATACGCAGTACTCCCAAAGACTAGAATCCCTCACACAGAAGCGCTACCTCACAGACGACGAAAAAGTAGAAGAAGTGCGGCTAAAGAAACTGAAGCTGCGGCTCAAAGATCAGATGCTGGATCTGGAGCGGCAAGTTCAGCGCGCATCTGCATAGAAGCCAAGGGATCGTGCTGCGATCCCACTCATCCATAACAGCAGTGGAAGTTTGTGTCCCAGCAAGGCGCTTGTAAGCGCCTTTTTTTATTGCAGTTATGTAGATTATTACTGCTCCGCACTATAATTGATTCCATCCCATGGTTCGTGACGGATATTTCTACGGCATTGGTTGTGCGGTCGCGGCGGGCCTGATCGTCTGGCTGGCGGCGTGGCCGTATGCTGTCCCGGTGATCCTAATCGGAGCGTTTTGTCTGTGGTTCTTTCGCGACCCGGAGCGCCAAATCCCTAGCTTGCCAGGCGCCATTGTCTCTCCCGGTGACGGTAAAGTGACGGACGTCTCGACAATCGATTCGGGCGGAATCCGGCAAACGCGGATCAGCATTTTCCTCAGCGTTTTCAATGTGCATGTCAATCGCTCGCCGATCGCCGGCGTGATCCGCGATGTACGCTATCAGCGGGGAAAGTTTCTCAACGCCATGGCCGCGAACTCGGCGGAAGAAAATGAGCAGAACATCGTGACCGTTGAAGGCGAAGGCCGCACCGTGATTTTCAAGCAGATCGCCGGTCTGATCGCGCGCCGCATCGTATTTAACTTCAAAGTCGGCGACACGGTCGCGCGCGGCCAGCGCGTAGGTCTGATCAAATTCGGATCGCGTGTGGATGTGGTGTTCGATTGCGACGGGACCATTCAAGTGAAACCTGGAGACCGTGTCAAGGGTGGGGCGACTGTGTTGGCGGTGCTTCCAGCCGCGCATGCTGAGCGGCAACCTGTTGCTGCCGGCCAAGGAGAGGCTGCATGGAAAAGCTAGCTCCACAGCGCCGCGATACCGACCGGCAGCGCGGACGGCTGCGCCGCGGTATGTACATTCTGCCATCGCTTTTCACAACTGCCAATATCGCGGCTGGTTTCTACGCCATCCTTCAGACCGTGTACGGCACATCCACGGAATCCTGGCATCTCGACTTCGCCGCCAAGGCAATCGGGTTCGCGGTTTTGTTCGATGGCATCGACGGCCGCATCGCGCGTATGACGCACACGGACAGCGACTTCGGCAAGGAACTCGACTCGCTCGCCGACGTGGTGACGTTCGGCGTAGCGCCCGCTCTGCTCGCGTGGATGTGGGGATTCCATCTGCTGCCTGCGCTCAGCATCTCGCCTGAAATCCGCATCAAGATCATTGAGTTGGGCACGGTGGCGTGCTTTGGTTTCCTGATGGCTGGCGCCAGCCGTCTGGCGCGCTTTAACATCACGACCAATCCGCAGCCCTCCAATCCCGGAAGGCCGGGCAAGAAGTACTTCGTGGGCATGCCAATTCCCGCGGGCGCAGGCGTGATTGCCGCGGTCGTTCATTTTTCGGGCGGCGAGCCAATTGCCTCCTGGTGGACGGCGGCAAGCTGGCTGATGATGGTGGTGGTGGTCGGGTATCTCATGGTCAGCACCTGGCGCTTTTACAGTTTTAAGGACATCGATTTCCGCTCCCGCCGTCCATTCCAGCTGATCGTGCTGTTCGGGGTCATCGGCTCGTCCATCTGGTTTTTCTCCAAGCCGGCGCTTTTCGCTATCGCGATCCTTTACATGGCTTCGGGCGTCCTTTGGCGGCTACAGTGGATCTTTCGCCGCAAGACTCCGCCCGCGCCTCCAACCTATCGGGAGGCATCTCAAACCTCATGAACCCTGTTTCTAAATCTGCCGGCGCGCATGCCGATCTGCGCAGCGCCAATCTCTTTCGCGTCGCGATTGTGGGCGCCGCGTCGCTCCTGGGCAAGGAAGTCGCGGAAGTTCTGCGCGACAGGAATTTTCCCGCCGCCGATATTCGCCTGCTTGATGACGATGAGTCTCTCGGACAGCTTGAAGCGGTGGGCGACGAGGTGAGTTTTATTCAAAGCATTCGGGCCGATCAGTTCGAGCGTGTCGACTTCACCTTCTTCGCTTCCGACGCGCGCTCCACGCGAGCCTCATGGCAGAAGGCGCGCGACCTCGGCAATACAATTGTCGACCTTTCCAGCGCTCTTGATGACGAACCCGGAGCGTCCATCCGCTCGCCCTGGATCGAGCGGCAGGCGGGACAGCCGGTGATTCCGCAGTTGCAGCCGATGCCGGTGGTAGTAGCGCATCCGGCCGCGACGGTGCTGGCGCTGCTTGCCTTGCGTGCCGGCAACGCCGCTAAAGTTGAGCGCATGGTCGCCACGGTGATTGAGCCTGCCTCGGAGTATGGACAAAAAGGCATGGACGAATTGCACGAGCAAACGGTGAACCTTCTCTCGTTCCAGGAATTACCCAAGAACATTTTCGATGTGCAGGTGGCTTTTAACATGGTCGCGCGCTACGGATCGCAATCCGCGCATTCGCTCGAATCGCTGGTGCAGCGGATCTCACGGCATTATCGTCAAGTTGCTCCGGGCGCGATTGAGCCGGCGCTCTCCGCGCTCCAGGCGCCTGTTTTCCACGGACACGCATTTTCCGTTTACGTCGAGATGGAAAAGCCGGTGGCGGTCAAGGAATTCTCCGAGGCTCTGGCGGGCGAGCACGTGGTCGTAACCACCGCCGAGGAGACTCCTCACAATGTGAGCGCCGCAGGACAAGGAGACATCCTGGTTGCGATCCGCGCCGATGCCACGGGTAAGAATGGCATCTGGTTGTGGGCCGTGACCGACAACCTGCGCGTGGCTGCTTTGAGCGCGGTTGAATGCGCCGAAACCCTGACCGCTTCACGACCGCGAGGCCAGATCCAATGAAGGCGAGGTGGTTGCAACGATCAGCCGCGGTGGCGTTGCTGGTCTTGGCCGTTCTCGCGAGCGGATGCGGCTACCACACTCTGGAACATTCCACAGCGCTGCCACCAAATATTCGGACGATTGCGATTCCCGGCTTTGCCAGCCAGAGCCGCAGCTTTCGGATCGAGCAAATGCTCACCGATGCGGTGGTGCGCGAATTCAACACGCGCACGCAGTTTCGCATTGTGCATAACGCGGGCGACGATGCGGATGCGGTCTTGAAGGGGACGGTTCTCTCGGCTTCCACCACTCCGCTCGCTTACGATCCTGTAACCGGGCGCGCCGCGAGCGCGCTGGTTACTGTGAGCATGACCGTGACGCTTACAGACCGGCAGGGCAAGATCGTTTTCCAGAATCCTTCGTATCTGTTTCACGATCAGTACGAAATTTCACGCGACTTGAACAGCTTTTTCGAAGAAGAATCGCCCGCCGTGGATCGAATGTCGCGCGACTTCGCGCATACGCTGGTGGCGAATATTCTGGAGGCCTACTAATGGTAAGCAGGCCCGATGCTGAAAAAGTGCGAATGGCGGAGAAACTAATGATCTGGGAGAGCCATATCCAATGACGCGCGCTTTCCAACAGGCGGACCGGTTTATCTCCGAGCTTGAATCGCGCAAGCTGCGGCCTGCTTACGTGCTGGTTGGTGATGAAGCCTTCTTCCGCAAGCGCTACCGCGACGCCATCCTCGAACACCTGATCGCGCCGGACGCGCGCGATTTCAGCGTGTTTGAGCTGGACCTGAGTGACAATTCACTAAGCGAGGTTCTGGATCGCGCGCGAACGCCTTCGCTCATGGCGCCTTTTCAGGTCTTTTTTGTGCGCGGTGTGAAAGCCCTGTTTGGCCGTGGATCGAATGACGAAAAGATCGCGGCCATCGAGGAGTACTGCAAGAATCCCAATCCCGACGCGCTGGTTGTGTTCGTCGCCGACCACATCAGCATTCCCGCCGACGTTCGCCGCATGGAGATGACCGACAAGGACCGCTATCAGAAGATCCGCGAAGATCTCGGTTCGTTCTGCGGCATTATTGAGCTGGCGCGCGTGGAGGAGGGCGAAGCCGTTCGCTGGATTGGCGAATACTGCGCCACGCGCGACGTGAAGATCGATGCCGACGGTGCGCGCGAATTGGTCGACGCGCTCGGCGGCGACATGATGATGGTTTCGAACGAACTGGAAAAACTGATTCTCTACGTCGGCGAGAAGAAAAAAATCACGCTCGGCGATGTCGAGACCATGGTGCTCGCGGCCAAGCAACGTTCGCTGTATGAACTCACCGACGCCATCTCATCGAAAGACCGCGTGCGCGCGCTCGGGATTCTTGACGCGCTGCTTTCGAGCGGCGACGGAGAGGAAGCCGCGATTGGCCATCTCTATATGCTGGCGAAAACTTTTCGGCAGATGCTTGTGATTCTCGAGCGCAACGTCCGCGACCAGCGCATGCTGTGGGCGGCGCTGTGGCAGGGATTTCGCGTGCCTCCATTTGCCGCCGACGATATCATTCGCCAGGCGCGCCGCTACAAATCGAAGCGCGAATTGACGCGTGCCATACGCCTGGTGGCAAAAGCCGATCTCGCGCTGCGCTCGAATCCTCCCGGCAAGCGCTTGATCCTTGAAAAGCTGGTGCTTGACCTGGCTGGCGAACCCAAACTTGAAGTCGCCGGCGGATGGATGCAGGAAGAACTGCCCGTCTAGCGATCGCGGACCGCGGCTGGAATTTGCAGGTTGCGGATGTTTGTGGCACGAACAGTGTTGTCCGCCCTAAGGGTGGATTTGCGGCAAGCACGCGGACAGGAGTGTCCGCGCCACACAATTCCCCCACGTCAGTCGTGGACCCGCTCTTGGTCAGACATTTCCAACTCTTGTTGCGGAAGTTGCCCCAACCCTAGCCACTTCAACGCTGCTTCCCGGTCATGAAACACGCTGATCGACTCTCGCTTTTTGACAATTCGAAAGTACGCTTCCGCTAACCGCACTACACCAGCTGACATCGATAGGCCGCTCCCAAGGAATGCACGCCGCGACGTGGAAGAGAACAATCTCCGATCCGCGAGCTTTCTGGCTTCATCGACTGAAAGGTCCAGATTTGTGACCGCGGTAGCGTCGACGAACTGATTGAATTCCGGATTGAAATCCGGATCGCTGGCCAATTTATCCTGGTGGGCTCGCATGTCTGCGAACGTGATACGTCCCCAGCCCGTACTGATTACGAGTCTTCGATCTGTGTCAATCCTGTAACGGCAAGGCATACGACTTCCTGAGTCTAGCATGGGCCAATCCCATGTTCCTTCGGATGTTCGGGGTGCAAGTCACAAGGTCGCTGGGACAAAGTTGCAATGTCGGCCAATGACGGGTTCTGAGCGCTATCTGGTTTCGTCAACCGACGTTCGGCGAGAATGACAGGCGGCATTCGCGCCGGTCGGTGCTTGGATTTATTTGGAAGGTTGCCAGTTCTTCACCTTGTACCGAGCCTGAGCGATATCGTCAGGAGTCAACTTTGTCGCGATTTCTTTCACCTTCTTCGCACTGCCCTTGTAACCGCTGCGGTCTGCAAGCGAGTACCACACAAAAGCGTCAAAGTAGCTTACCGGCTCACGGCCCTTTCCAGAACTGTGTTCACCCATTTCATATTGGGCCTCTGGCAATCCGTGCTCGGCGGCCTGTCTAGCGCCAGCTCACCGACTTTGCCGCGATGTGCCACTATCATCAGGCCTCGCCCGAATCTCACTTCACGCGGCGGCGAATCTGTTCGCGAGCAACTCCTGCCGGGCGAATCAGCCTGTCGGACTTGAAGCTGATCGAGACGAGCGACGAGCACCGGAACGAGCGTGAGTTTACGGGAGAAGAGCAATGGCGCAGCACGCTGGAAGAACTGTTCGGAATTGAACTGCCGGGATGACTCCCGCACTCAGCTTTGCGATTTCATCTCGGTCATGGTCCGCCGCAATTCGTCAGCTTCCGAAGAACCGGGCTTGAGGTGCTCCAGTTGCTTTTGCGCGAGCGCCGACTGCCCGTTCCTCGCATAGGCCAGCCCCAGGTGGTAGTTGTAGAGCACGCTCGAGGGATTTTTCTTGATAGCTTCTTTGAACAGGTCGATCGCCGAGGTGTAAACGTGCTTGTGATAGAAAGCCCAACCCAGCGTATCGGCGGAACTGGGGTTGTCAGGGAGCTGGCGGTGCGCGGTCTGGGCCATTTGGAATGCCACATCCACATTGCCGCCTTGCTGGAGCATGGCGTAGGCCATGTTGTTTGAAGCGATTGGGTTCTCGGGCTGTACCGCAAGCACTTTTTGGTACATTTCCTTCGCGTGGTCCCAATCCTTCTTGTCCTCATAGATGCCGCCCGCAAGCAGGTAGAAACCGACCTCCTTGGGATCGCGCTTCGCGGCTTCCACATAGGTTTGCACCGCGGCATCGGTTGAGCCGCGCTCGGTTTGGAGCGTGCCCAGCTTCAAATAGGCGCCGGCATCGTTTGGGTTTAGTTTGAGCGCCTGATTGAATTCCGCCTCCGCCCCCGCAAAGTCTTTTTTCTGTTCTATGAGCAGTGAACCCAGCATCACGTGAAAGTCGGCGTTGTCGGAATGACGTGCCAGTTGGGCTCTAACGGTCGAGATAGCCCTGTCCGGTTGTTTTTCCGCGAGATCAATATTCATCAAGCCACTGAGCGCGTCGGCCGAATTTGAATCCAGGTCGAGCGCCTGCTGAAAGGCCTTTTGCGCATCGGCGGTCCGTCCTTCCGCCAGCCGCACGCTTCCTAATTCCACATAGGCCGGAGGATTGTTGGGTTCCTTCTCGATCGACGTCCTGATGTATTGCTCGGCTGCGGTATATTGCTTCCGGCCGTATTCGGCTACCGCACGCAGCAAATAGCCATCGGGAGCGGCCGGAACCAGAGCGATGATCTGGTCCGCCTCCTGCGATAGAAATGCCGCGTCATTGTCATGCATCGCGGCCGCTGCCAGAGCCCGGTGCGCTTCCACAATATCGGGCCGCAGGCGCACCGTCTCCCGCCATTCGGTTTCAGCCCGGCTGGCGTTTCCGAGCTGATCCAGTGCCAGCCCGAACTGGTAGTGCGCCACGGCGTTGTCTGGATCCGTCTTGAGAACACCTTCCAGCGTTGTGACGGCTTCGCTGGGTTTGCCGTCGCGTATGTTGATCTCGGCCTTGTAGATCTGTGCGTCGATGTTGCTGGGCTGCTCCTTGACCAACTGCGCGGTGAGCTTGCGGGCATCATCGAGGTGGTCGCGCAGAATCAGCAGCTGGATGTAGTTTCCCTCAACCACCGGGTCTTTCGGGTGATCGTGATAGAGAGACGCGTATTCGGCCTCGGCTTTGTCGTACTGGCTGGTGTGCCAGTAAAAATCGCCAAGCAAGCGGTAGCCAACGGAATTGCCCGGAAAATACTTCTTTGAATCGCGGAGGAAATTCTCGGCTTCGGCTCGTTTATTCTCAGCCAGGTACAGCGCAGCGAGCGCAACACGGGGATTTGGATCCTCCGGCATAAGCTGGATGGCTTGTTGAAAAGCCTGCTCCGCATCCGGAAACCGGCCGCGCGTCTGATAAAAATTGCCCAGCGCCAGTTGTGTAACCGGGTTTTTCGGCGACAGTTCAACGGCTTTCTTAATATTCGCTTCCGCATCGGCCCACTGTTGAGTCTGCATCTGAATCATCCCAAGACTCAGGTAGGCGTCGGAGCGCTTGGGATCCAACTGAAGCACCTTCTGTAGGGCGGCGGTAGCGGCA